>JBKJLJ010000839.1:0-8290 GCA_046597015.1 Bryobacteraceae bacterium | reverse complement strand
CGATCGGCATTGCTGCCGAAAGTGTCCTGGACACGAATCAAGAAAGTGTATTGGCCGGCGACGGGGGTGCGCCCGGAGATGCGACCATCGGCACTCAGGCCGAACCCAGCGGGTAAGGGGCCGCGAAGGAGGGTCCACGTATAAGGGGCGGTGCCACCAAAGGCGGCCAGAGGAGCGCTGTAGGCGGTGTCGAGGAACCCGTTCGGCAGGGTTGCCGTGACGAACACGGGACCGTCAATTGTAAACAGGTACTCACGGCTGGTCGTCTCGCCCTCGATGGTATCGCGCGCCCGGAGCGTGAAGCCGTAGGCTCCCGAGGCGATGGGCGCGCCGACCAGACGTCCGAATGTATTCAGGAGGACGCCGGGCGGCAGCGCGCCGCTGGCGACCGAGAACTCCACCTGATTGCCGGAGGATCCCTCGAGAACACGGTCGTAGAAATTGCCGACTCGTCCATTGGCCAAGGTGATGGGCGCGACGGCGTTAGGCGCGCCGACACGAACCAGATAAGGCACGCAAGCGGTTGCCTTCGATGCATCGACCGCACATACCTCCAGTCGGGAATAGCCGACGGTGGGAGCGGCAATGCGGAGGACTCCGGTGGTCGCATCGAGCGTGATCCCGGCGGGTACGGTGATATCTCCGGCGATAAAGAACCGGAATGGGGCGACGCCGCCGCGGACGGGCACCGGAAAGTCGAGAACCCGACCCTGCGTCGTCTGCAGAATCGGGTCTGTCGCGGCGATGGTGAACGAGCTAAATTGGGCCGCAAGCGGCAGGTTGATCAGGGCAAGTGCCAACAGAATTCGCATAGGCTCTGCCCCAGACTACCACCGCTTACTTGCCGACGCGCCCCCGAAGTAACATCGCCTTCGATAAGCCTTCGACAGTCTCGGTCCAACCGAGGAAAACACGACCGGACAAACCGAGCGCAACCGTCGGATAGGTGAGATTTCCCTTGCCCTCGGCGGCTTTCGTGAGGGGTGACATCGCTCCATCGGCGCGGACTTCGCGGTACCAGACGCTGACCTTGCCCCAACCGCCTTTGACCTTCGCGTCGCGGGCCTGGAACGTAATGCCGATGCGATCTTCGCCCAGCGTAATTTGGGGATGCGTGGGGTCGGTCGTGCCGACGGAGATCTTCTGCCGCGGCCCGAATGTTTTGCCGGCATCGCTGGAAACGGCCAGATAAATCGAAGGATCGTCGGCTCCTTCGCTGAACCAGGTGACGTACACCTTACCGTTCAACGTCGCCATGGACGGACCAACATGAGGACAGCCCTTGATCTTCCAGCCATCGCGAAAGACCGGCTTACCGGTCTCCCAGGTGTCGCCACGATCGGTCGAAGAGGCGAAGTAGATGTCCCGGATATCGCCCGCTTCGACTTGGCGCCAAGCGAGTAACACCTTGCCGTCGACAAAGCCAAACGCCACTCGGCAGCAGGGGCAAACATTTTTGGCCACCCTGACGTTCTTCGAAAATGTTTTGCCGCCATCGGTGGATTTCGTCAGGTAGATCGACGTTGTTCCACCGGTAGCCCCATCGGTGGTCGACCGGCCGTCTCGCCCGTCGAGCCAAGCGGCATAGATGGTCCCGTCCGGCCCGACGGCCGCGGATTGAAAGGAGTGCGAAACGGGCAGGCCGTCATCGTTAAGGATCTTCGCGGGCGACCAGATTGTCCGCATGGAACCGGCGGCGGAGAAGCGAATCACGCTTCCGGCGGGGTTCTTTGGGTCCTTGGCGCCCCAGACGGAGTAGAGCATGGAGTCGTCGGGCGAGGTGAGCAATTGCGGTGAATTTTCCCCATGGTCGGTGACTTCGCCGGCTACGTCGTTCACGCGCATCTGCTCGGCGAAGCTGTCACCCAGGTCGTTCGATGCTTGAAAAATCAGGTCCGCTCCGCCGTTTGGTTGGGGGACCGTGCTGACCATCATGAGGCCGTGGGCGCGGCGGGCGAAGAACTTTGGGCTTTTGGATTTGCCGATGGATTGCGCCTCGGCTTCGAAGACAGCGGATGGGGCCGCGGGCGCGCCGATGCGGTTATCCGCTGCTACCAACAACCCGGGCAAGGCGAGGAACAGAAAATGTCGATTCATGAAGGTTCTCCTTAGAAAGATAGCCGCAAGGCCAGTTGGTATTGCCGGGATTCGCCCGCGGTCAGGGCGGTGCCGAAGTTTGGCGAACTCAGAACGCCGTCGGGCAGATCGTAGTTCACGGTGTTGGTCATGTTGTAGGATTCAGCGCGGAACTGGAGCTTCCAGTGCTCGGTAAGGGCGAAGGTTTTGAACACGGAGAGGTTGGTCTGCAAAAGGGTGTCGCCGCGTTCCGTGTTTCGTCCGATGGTGCCCAAAGTACCGGCCCGCGGGGTCAGCAAAGCCCGGGTGATGGCGGGTGCGAAGTCAATTGCCCGGCGTTGATCGCCGCCATTGCGCAGTAGGGTGCCGGGCAGGTCGACTAGCCGATTGTTGTTATTCCCAACCAGGTTGTCAGTGCCGGAATAAAGGGTGTAGGGCCGTCCGCTGTTCAGTGTCGTGATCCCCTGGACAGACCATCCGCCGAGTAGGCGATTTCCCTTCATCCAGGGCAGTTCGTAGGCGAAAGAAATATTCGCCAAATGACGGACATCGAAGTCGCCGGGCCCATAGTTGAGTCTGGTGTTTCGTTCGTCCAGCGCCAGAACGCCGCGATCGAGGTTTTGGTTTCCGCTCGGAAAATCGCTGACGGTATCGAGGGCCTTAGAGAAGGTGTAGTTGCCGCGGACCATGATACCGTTGCGTTGCCACGTGAGGCTGGTTTGCATGCCGTGGTAGTTCGACCGGGCGGAAGTATCGAGCAGATTCACCACGCCCACCGTCGGGTCGGGCCGCAGGTTTTGGGCCAGGCCGTCGCCGCCGTTCGGCCGCAGGGTCTGGGGCAGGCGCAGGGCGATGGTTCCGATGTAGCCCACGCTGAAGGTGGTCTGCGGGTTGAACAGCTCCCGCTCGTAGTTCAGCGTGAGGTGCTGCGAATAAGGGTTTCGCATGTTTTGATTCGGGATCACGAGGCCGCTGGGGATGCCAGCCGCGGCACCATCGATCAGATTCGGGAAGCGAGGCGCCGCGTTGGCCAGCGAAGTGATCAGGGGGGGGTTAAACCGGGTGAGGCCGACGAAGACGAGTTCAAGGACGTTGTAGTAAATCCCGTAGCCTCCCCGCACCACGCTTTTGCCGTTTCGGTCCGCCTTCCAGGCAAAGCCGAATCGTGGGGCGAGGTTGTTCGGGTCTTTGTTGAAGCGGTACTTCTCGGCGATCAACCCGTTCACTTCTCGCGGCACACTGTTGTACTCGTAGCGGACGCCCAGGTTCAAGGTTAACCGGGAGTGCACTTGCCAGTCGTCCTGGAAGTAGGTGTTGATCTCGGACGCCCGCAGGCCGATGTAGGGCTGACCAACGTTGCGCGTGTACGCCGCCGGTCGTCCGGCAAGGAAATCGGTGACGTTATTGAATCGCAGGGAGCCATAGAATTGCGCATTGATGACCCCGTTGTTCAACTGCAACCGCCGCAACGCAGCGCCCATTTTCAGGGTATGCCGACCCTTCACGATCGTCAGATCGTCGGTGTATTGGAAGTTATTCTGCGCCGTTATCCGGCCCAGAAAACTTTGATGACCCAGTGAGGTGAGTCCGTTCACGGTGAGAAAACCGAGTTGGCCGTTGAGCGCGGGGTCGCCCAGCAGAACGCTTTCTTTAAACGTGTCCAGAATCCGGAAGCGGGTGTCGTTGAACCGCGCTTCATTGACCACGTTCGCCTTCGGCGTCCAAATATGGTGCAGCGAATGCCCTTGGGACCCGGTACCGACGTTGGATTCGCTCAACGCGGCGCCGCCTTTGTTGACGTTGTCGGAGGTGAGATAGGTGGACCGCGCAAACAGGCGCTGCGTCTGGGTGACGGTGACGTCAGCGCGGACAAGAAACGTCTGCATGAAACCACCTTGCGGCAGGTTCGCGCGGAACAGGTTCGTCTCCGGCAGGTTGGGTTCCGGGTAGCGAGCCACCAGCGGCCGGACCGACGCCACGGCCTGAGCCCGCTGCTCCGGGCGGAGCGTCTGAATCGTGGTGGCCGTCGATTGGATCCGGTTGAAGCCTTCCCAATTGCCGAAGATAAAGGCTTTGTCCTTTTTGATCGGTCCTCCTGCTTGGCCACCGAAGAAGTTGAACTTCAACGGCGGCTTGGTCAGGTCAAAGGTATTCCGCGCCGCCAGCGCTTCATTGCGCCAGTATTCGTAGAAAGTTCCGTGCCACTCGTTGCCCCCCTTCTTCGTCACCAGGCTGATGATCGAGCCATTCTGCCGCCCGTATTCCGCCTTGAAGTTGTGCGTAATGACCTGCATTCCCTCGATCGATTCCGAAGGAATCAGCTGCTCACTGACGCCCCGGCCCATCATCAGTCCGCCTTCGATTTCGTTGTAGTCGTTCGAATCGATCAGATAGTTGTTGTTCCGATTCCGCGCGCCGGCCACGGCAAAGGGCCGATGGGCGGCCGTTGAGGGGGTGACCGCCGGGGTCAGCCGAGCCTGGGCCCGAAAGCTTCGGCCTTCTCCGGACATCGCCATCGGCAAGTCGGTCATCTGCAACTGCCCGAAATTCTTACCTTCGCCCGCATTGTCGACGGTCAAGGAGCTCATCGCTTCAGCCGATACGGTCACTTCCTGCTTGGTCGCTTCCGGCTGCAGGACAGCGCGCAGATCGCGGGTCTGCCCAACAACCAACCCGACGTTTGAAAAGGTAAGGCGTCCGAAGCCAGCCGCGGTCACTTCGATTGAATACAGCCCCGGTTGCAGCGACGTCATGCGGAAGGCGCCTTCCCCGCCTGACTCGGCGCGCGATTCGGCGTTCGTCGTCTTGGATATCACCTTCACTTGCGCCTTCGACACGGGTAGCCCTTGGGAATCCACCACGGTGCCGATTACGTTGGCACTAATACTCTGGGCGGGCAGCAGAAGCGCGCCCGCGAGACCGCATAAAAGCAGTCGAATCATACTCGCTTCTCCACAGATTCGTCGTTTTCAGAACACACTTCCGCTCTGGCTTAGGCCAGCGGTGGGGGGCGTTGAAAACGAATCGGAGAATAGCCCGGCGTGGGGGCGATGCGCGGCTCGGGGGCCTCCACGGGGTGGAGCACAACGGCCACGGGTAGCGAAACAATCTGCGGTACCGCGAATGAAAAACGAACCGAAACCCTGATGGACGGGGTTACGCAGCAGGATGAACCGCTGCAGCCCTCGGTGGGTTTGATCACGGTGCCCAAACTCTTCCGCTTACAGCAGCTATGCCCTTTCGACGAGCGCAGGCAGCATTCCATGCCCTTCATACTCGGGCCGGACCACATGGCGAGCATCGGCATCGATTGCATCAGCAAAAACAGCGCGAGGAGCAGACCGCTAGAAAAGCGGCGCTGAATCGCACTGAGAGCTCGACGTATCGACATTGATCCGAGAGTATCATAGGGCGAGCAAGTTATGACTCGACGCCAACTCATTTCCGCGCTGCCCGCCGTTGCCTTCGCCGGTCCTATGCCAGGGATCCGCCTCGGTGGTCCAATCTTCTTGAAAACGACCGACCCGGTCGAACTTGCCCGCGAGCATAAGCGCTTGGGCTACGGGGCCGCCTACTGCCCGACCGTTCCCCTTGCCGACGCCGCCCGCGTGGAAAAGGCCTTGGCGGGGGAAAACGTCATCCTGGCCGAGGTTGGCGCGTGGAAGAACATGCTCGACCCGGACCCGGCCGCGCGGGCCGCCAATCTGGCTTACGTGCAGGAACGCCTCGCCCTGGCCGACGCCGTGGGCGCTCGCTGCTGCGTTGACATCGCTGGCTCGTTCAACCCGAAGGTCTGGTACGGTCCGCACAAAGACAACCTTTCGCCCCGCTTTTACGACGCGACTGTGGAGAACGTCCGCAAGGTAATCGACGCCGTCAAACCGAAACGCACTAAGTTCGCGCTCGAAATCATGGGCTGGTCCGCCCCGGATTCCGCCACCTCTTATTTGAAGCTAATCAAAGCCATCGATCGACCCGCCTTTGGCGTCCATATTGATGTGTGCAACGCCGTCAATAGTCCGGCCCTCTTCTACAACAACGCGGCTCTCACCGGTGACCTCTTCCATCGTCTGGGCCGTTGGATCCTCTCCTGCCACGCCAAGGATCTCGCCTGGCTCCCCGAGATGAACGTTCACTACGTAGAAGTCATCCCCGGCCGCGGTGAAATTGACTACCAAGCATACCTGCGGGCCATCCAACGGTACGCCCCGCAGGCCCCGCTGATGCTCGAACACCTCAAAACTGCCGAGGAGTATCTCGAAGGGGCAACATACATCCGCAAGATGGCCGCCGCCGCCCAGGTTCCCCTCTTCGCATGAGCGTGATCATCACGCTCCTCCTCGGCTGGATCTCGCTCACCGGGGCTCTGGCTTATCTCAATCTGTTGAGCGATTTCTCCCGCACGCCGTCGCCTGTCGGTTGGCTGATCGCGTTCGCTCTCGTCGTCTCAACCGTCTTTGCGGTCTCCCCCTTTGGAGCCGCGGCCGCCCGAGCCACCCCCATCGCGTGGCTCATCGGCTTTCAATCGTTTCGGATTGTCGTCGAGATCCTGCTGCACCAAGGCTATCTCGCTGGCTTCGTGCCGCCGCAGATGACCTGGGTGGGCCGCAACTGGGACATCCTCACCGGCCTCTCCGCCATTCCGGTCGCCTATTTCGCGGCCCAGCAAACGCTACCCCGCTGGGCCGCCGTGCTCTGGAACCTGGCCGGATTCGCCCTGCTCATCAACATCATGGCCGTGGCGATTCTGTCCACCCCCAGTTCGTTCCGACTCTTTCAGAACGAACCGGCGAACACGTTCATCGCGCAATTCCCTTACATCTGGCTACCCACGGTCCTCGTGCCGACCGCTTGGATCGGCCATTTGCTCCTATTTCGCCGGCTTCAGTCCTAGTTCTTTACGCAGCCGGTTGATGTCATAGAACCCGCGGCCGTTCTTCCGTTCTCGCTCTTCCCTTTTCTGGAAATCGCGCAGCAAGTCATCGAGCAGGTTGGCTCCCTTGGGCGTCTTGGCTGCCTGACGGGGCGTCTTCCCGCCCAAAGCCGGCAGGGCGATATCCGGCCAAGTCCGGTAGTGCTCCTCTTTGTACTGCGTCACGACGTCCCGTTGCACCTCTGGGGGGATATCGCTGATCGGTGGCTCCGAGGGGGTCTCGCTCATCGCTTCGGCGGCGGTCTTAAAGGTGTCCTCGAAGTGCTCAATCGCTCCTGCCGCTCGGGTCTCCAGATCCGCCCGCGCGTCGGCCAGGCGCTCGCGCGACATACACTCCACCGCCGCCTCACTCCCGCTCAACTGCAGGCGGCCGTAGGAACGCCGACCCATGGCCCCCTCTTCGGCAGCCAGCCAGGCATACTCTCCCTCGCCAACCTCCTCCCAAATCCGGCCCTGCCCCGGCCCCGTTCCCAACCCTTTCCGCAACGCTGCCGAATCCAAAACCCGGTACCGCGCCTTGGAGAACAGCAGTTCGTTTCCCTCGGCATCGCGCATTTGCGTACTGGCCGCCATATGTGACCGCACCACAAACCGACGCACCTCCGGATAGTGCCCCGCCACAAACTGCGCCGCCAACTCGCCGCTCTTGCCTCGCTCCGTCTCTACCCAGCCCAGCAATGGCTCGAACGAGCCCTGCGGGATCAACAGACCGTGCCCACTGAACGCCAATTTCCCCTCGAACGACTCCACCCGTTCGTAGAGATGGTCGCCCTTCTTCACTTGCTGTGACGCTGTCTTTTCCACGACATAGACCGATTTGTTCGAATAGATCTCCCGTAGATGAATCCCCGTACCGGGTTCCACGGAAGTTACCTCGTAAATGCCCTGCTCAGCTCCCTGCCGCGCTTCCAGCAGCCCATATTCCCGCTCGCTGAGGACGTTCTTACTCCGCCGCAGATACTCCGCCAGGATCGTCCGCCCGTTCTTGGCCATCGGATAGTTGTACATCAACCACGGCAGAAAGCCCGACTCCTCCAAGTCCTCATCGTCCACCTGAGCCAGTGGCTTTTCAAAAAACCGCTTTGCCACATTGGACATCTCCTCGCGTGAAATCACGGTCGTCGAAAACTCGGAGAGGCGGCCGAACAGGCGCTGCGACATCTGGGCTACCGTCTCGGACGCGCTGGGAATCGCCGACGGGTGACGGCCTTCGTCTGCGTCCAAATGGCACTTCTTATATTCTTTCCCGGATCCGCACGAACACGCATCATTACGACCAAG
>JBKJLJ010000827.1:0-3393 GCA_046597015.1 Bryobacteraceae bacterium | reverse complement strand
GAAAAAGCTTGGGTTCGTTTGGATTACGCTCGCGGGGCTCCTCGCGGCACAGGAACAGTTCCGCGGGTCCGCAGACCTCCAACGCGTCATCGACGAAGCCGTCGCGGCTGACAACATGCCCGGTGCCGTCTGCGTCGTCGGTCATCAAGGTAAGATCATCCACCGCAGCGTCCACGGCTCCCAAGCGCTGGTTCCGACAGTTGAGCCGATGGCTCTAAACACGATTTTCGATGCCGCTTCCCTGACGAAAGTGGTCGCCACCACCTCTTCGATCATGAAGCTCGTCGAACAAGGCCGCATCCGCTTGAACGATAAGGTCACCGTTTACCTGCCCGACTACCAGGGAGGCAAAAGCGACATCACCCTTCGCCACTTGCTGACGCACTTCTCCGGCCTCCGGCCCGACCTCGACCTGAAGCCGGAGTGGTCCGGCTACGAACTCGGCATCAAAAAGGCTCTCGTCGACAAGCCCGTTACTCCCCCTGGAGAACGCTTTGTTTATAGCGATATCAACTTTATTCTCCTGGGGGAAATCGTCCGTCGCGTTTCCGGCCGCCCCCTCGACGAGTTCGCCAAAGAAGAAATCTTCACCCCTCTCGGCATGGTCGATTCGGGCTTCCGTCCCGCTGCCTCGTTCTGGGGCCGGATCGCCCCCACCGAACAGTACCCGGGAATGGCCGCCCCCTTGCGCGGCATCGTCCACGACGAAACCACCCGCTTCATGGGCGGCATAGCGGGCCACGCCGGCCTGTTTACGACCGCCGCTGACCTCGCTCGCTTCGCCCAAGCGATCCTCAACGGCGGCGAACTTGACGGCGTCCGCGTCTGGAGCCCTCTGACCGTTCGGAAGTTCACCGAACCCCAATCCCCCTCCGACCAGCCCATTCTCCGGGGCCTTGGCTTCGATCTCGACTCTCCTTTCTCCGCCAACCGCGGCGAACTCTTCCCCATTGGCTCGTTCGGTCACACCGGCTTCACGGGCACCTCCCTTTGGATCGACCCCTCCACCCAGTCCTACGTCATTCTCCTCGCCAACTCGGTCCATCCCCAGCGCCGCCCGGCCATCACCGCCGTCCGCGCCCAGGTCGCCACCATTGTCGCCGCCAACCTCGGCATCGACGCGCCTGGCATGTCGCTCACCGGCTATAACGAAACCATGGCCGGCATCCGCCGCCACGTCAACCGCGTCGGCCAGGTGCAAACCGGTCTCGATGTCTTGATCGCCGAAAAGTTCGCCCGTCTCAAAGGCAAACGCGTCGGCGTCATCACCAACCACACCGGCTTGGCATTGGACGGCCGGCCCGGCTTCCTCGTCATGCGCGAAATGGGCGTCAACGTCACCGCCCTCTTCTCTCCCGAACACGGCATCTTCGGCAAGGAGGACCACGAAAACATCGCCGACGCGCGCGAACCCCAAACCGGCATCCGCATATTCAGTCTCTATAGCGAAGCCAACCGCCGCCCGAGCCCCGCCATGCTCGCCCAACTCGACGCCCTCGTCTTCGATATCCAGGACGTAGGTGCCCGCTTCTACACCTATACCAGCACGATGAAGAACGCCCTTGAAGCCGCCGCCGCCGCGAAGATACCCGTCTACGTTCTCGACCGACCCAATCCCATTACCGGAGTCCGCGTCGAAGGGCCCATGCTCGACAAGGCCTTTGAAAGCTTCATCGGTTGCCACAACATCCCTGTTCGCCATGGCATGACCGCGGGAGAACTCGCCCGCCTATTCAACGCCGAACTCAACCTGAACGCCCAGCTCGAAGTGGTGGCGATGAAAGGCTGGCAGCGCGGCGACTGGCTCGATTCCACGGGCATCGTCTGGGTGAACCCCTCCCCCAACATGCGTAGCCTTAACGCCGCCCTCCTCTACCCTGGCGTCGCGATGCTCGAAAGCTCAAAAAACTACTCTGTAGGACGCGGTACCGACGCCCCGTTTGAACAGATCGGAGCCGAATTCATCCAAGGCCGCCAACTCGCCGCCGCCCTAAACGCCCGCAAAATCGCCGGGGTCCGCGTCTACCCCACCCGCTTCACCCCCACCGATTCGAACCTCAAAGGCAAGCTCATCGAAGGAGTTCGCTTCGTCATCATTGACCGCGAAGGCTTCGACGCCGTACGGCTCGGCATCGAAGTCGCCGTTGCGCTGCAAAGGCTCTATCCCGGGCAACTCAACTTTGCGACCAACGGTAAGCTGATCGGCAGCGCAGTACTCATCAAAGAGTTCACCGCCGCTGCCGATCCCCGGGCCGTGCAAGCACGCTTGGAAGAGGAGCTAATCCCCTTCCTCGCGCGCCGCGCAAAATTCTTACTCTACTAACGAATTAAACGACTACCGTTTTCCCTGCTGCGCGTGCCGACGGCTCTTTGTCGGCATCCGCACTCTTGCGTTTCGCCGCGTCAACCATCCAGAGTGGAGGACGCCCCCGCCGCTTCCCGCGGCCCAACGCCAACCGCTCCAGCGTCGCAATGGCCTCTTCTAAAGAGTCTCTTTCTGCCTTCAATTCGGCGAGTATTTTGGTAACGTCCATTTTAAGTACCTGTGCCCTGCTGTATTCCGTTCTTAGAACGGGGGTAGGCAATGTCGGCCTTCCCTCCTTACTTTGTACTAGAAAATGGACAGCGATTCAAGATTTTTGTTCTGAATTCAGAACAGCCTGTTCAATTAATCAATCAATTCGCCGCCTTTTGCCGGCTCCAATACCAATAAAAGGGGATCCCTACCAGGATTATGCCCACCCCGATCAGGCTCTCCCGCGGCGATTCGATCAGTGTAGACACAATCAACGCCCCCGCTACCAGAACAAAGACGATCGGCACAAACGGATAGCCCAGCGTCTTGTACGGGCGGACCAAATCCGGCCGCTTCCGTCGCAACACCAGCACCGACGCTGTTGCCATCCCGTACAAAATCCACGACGCAAAAATTACCGACGTGATCAACTGCTCATACTTCCCGGTCAAAATAAACAGCATCGACCATCCCGAAAGCAAAATAATCGAGTTCGCGGGGGTGAAATACTTCGGATGGACTTTCGCAATCGACGGGAAGAACAGCTTATCCCGCGCCATCGCAAACGGCACCCGCGACCCGGATAGGATCGACCCGTTCAACGCCGCGAAAATGGAAATCATCGCCGCAATCGATACCGCGTTCGCCCCGGCCGTCCCCCAAATCTGCCGCATCATTTCCGCCGCCACCCGGTCACTCGTGGCCACCGCCCCCGCCGATAGGACATAGAAGTACGCGATATTCGCCCCCAGGTAAATCGCCATCACCGCCAAACTTCCCAAGATCAGCGCAATCGGCAAATTCTTCTGCGGATTCCGGATCTTGGGAAGTTTGGCGGTGATGGCGATTTACCTGGGGGCGAATATCGCGTACTTTTA
>JBKJLJ010000783.1:0-3136 GCA_046597015.1 Bryobacteraceae bacterium | reverse complement strand
CCGGCGGGGGGCATTTTGAGCCGTTCGTGGGTGCGGGCGACGGCTTGATAAAGGAGGCTGGCTTCGGGGTGGCCGGGGACGACGGCGGCGCTGGCCAATTTAGCGATGGGATGGCAGCCTTGGCAATTTTTAATGAAGAGGGGGCGGATGCGTTGTTCGAAGAATTCGAGTTGCTCGGGCGTGCCGCCAGCGAGGGCGGCGGAGGAGGGTGCGTTTGTCGGCGGGGGGATTGGGTACGAGAGTGGCTTGTTGGCGGGCGGTTTCGAGGTGCTGGTCGATCGCGACGGGGGCCGATTTGGGCAGGGGTTGGAAGGCCCAGAAGGTGGGCATGGCGGCGCCGTCGGTGATCCAGCGGGCGAGGTCGGCGACTTGATCGGGGGGGAGCTTGCCGGCGGGCGGCATTTTGAGGCGCTCGTGGGTGCGGGCGACAGCTTGATAGAGGAGGCTGGCTTCGGGGTGGCCGGGGACGACGGCGGCGCTGGCCAATTTAGCGATGGGGTGGCAGCCTTGGCAATTTTTAATGAAGAGGGGGCGGATGCGTTGTTCGAAGAATTCGAGTTGCTCGGGTGTCCCGCCAGCGAGGGCCGCAGTGGGGAGGAGGGCGAAAAAGACGATGGGAAAGCGAATCGTCATGGCAAAATTCTGTACTGTAATCGCAATCATATCACCCCTGCGCGTGTTACCATCGAACGTGCTCGCCAGAGTTTTAGGTGTTATTCCGGCGCGCCTGGCTTCTACTCGGTTTCCAGGGAAACCACTCGTCCCTATAAACGGAAAGCCAATGTTGCAGCATGTGTTTGAGCGGGCTTGCCTTTGCCGGACGCTGGATCAAGTGATTGTAGCGACCGAAGACCAGCAGATTGCCGATGTGGCGAAGGGTTTCGGGGCGGTGGTGCAGATGACCTCGGCGTCGCACTTGTCGGGGACGGATCGGGTGGCCGAGGTATCGGGCAACCATGAACACGAGATTGTCGTGAATATTCAGGGCGATGAGCCGATGATTGATCCGGCGGCGATCGATTTGGCAGTGCAGGGGTTGAAAGATCATCCAAAGGCGCTGATGTCGACGTTGAAGCGACCGATCGACCGGCTGGACGAAATTACGAATCCGAATGTGGTTAAAGTGGTAACGGATGGGGAGGGGATGGCTATCTACTTCTCCAGAAGTCCGATCCCGTACAACCGGGGCGGGGCGGTGACCTACTACAAGCATATTGGGCTGTACGTTTATCAGCGTGAGTTCCTGCTCGACTATTCGACCCTGCCGGTGGGGCCGCTGGAGCAGGCGGAGCGGCTGGAGCAGTTGCGGGCTCTTGAGAATGGCTTTGCCATTCACGTGTCAGAAACGCAGTACGAATCCCTCGGGGTGGATACCCCGGAAGACCTTTCTCGCGTGCAGGCCCATTTGGGTTCGCTTTCTTAATTCGTTTTCTTTCGCTATGGCCAAATATATCTTCGTGACCGGTGGTGTGGTGAGTTCGTTAGGCAAGGGGATCGCGGCTTCGTCGATCGGGTGCTTGCTGGAAAGTCGTGGGCTTCGCGTCACTCTGCAAAAGTTCGATCCTTATCTGAACGTGGATCCGGGGACGATGAGCCCCTTTCAACATGGCGAAGTGTTCGTGACCGATGACGGGGCGGAGACGGACCTGGACCTGGGCCATTATGAGCGGTTTACGCATGCTCCGCTGACGCAGGCGAACAACCTAACTTCGGGACGGATTTACGAGACGATTATCAGCCGGGAGCGGCGGGGCGATTACCTGGGCCAGACGGTGCAGGTGATTCCTCATGTGACGAACGAAATCAAAGCCGGGATTGAACGGGTTTCGCACGATGTGGATGTCGTGATTGTGGAGATTGGCGGGACGGTGGGCGACATTGAGTCGTTGCCGTTCCTAGAAGCGATTCGTCAGGTTCGGCACGAAAAGGGGCGGGATAATACGATTTTCGTGCATGTGAGCCTGGTGCCGTGGATTGCGGCGGCGCATGAGCTGAAGACGAAGCCGACGCAGCATAGTGTGAAAGAGTTGCGGGCGATTGGTGTGCAACCGGACATTTTGATTTGCCGGAGCGAGCGGCCGTTGAGCGCGGATTTGAAAGAGAAGATCGCGTTGTTTTGCGACGTGGAAGCGCGGGCGGTGATCAGCGCGGCGGATGCAAAGACGATTTACGAAGTGCCGTTGACGTTTGCCGAACAGGGCGTGGACGAGATTATTCTGCACCAGTTTCGGATGGATTCGCCGGAGCGGGACCTTTCGAAATGGACCGAGATGCTGGACCGGATGCACAACACGGTGGACGAGGTGCATATCGGGTTGGTGGGGAAGTATGTGGAGTACGAGGACAGTTATAAGAGCCTGAAAGAGGCGCTGCTGCATGGGGGGTTGGCGAAGCGTTTGAAGGTGATTATTCACTGGATTGAGGCGGAGAATTTGCACTGGCCGGAGTGTGCGGAAACGCTGCGGCATTTTGATGGGATTCTGGTGCCGGGCGGGTTCGGCAAGCGCGGCGTGAATGGGATGTTGAACGCGATTCGGTATGCGCGGGAGCATAAGGTGCCGTACTTCGGGATCTGCCTGGGGATGCAGACGATGGTGATTGAGTTTGCGCGGAACGTCTGCGGGATGCCGCAGGCGGATTCGACCGAATTTGATCCGTCGACGCCGCATCGGGTGATTTTTAAGTTGCGGGAGTTGACGGGGGTGGACGAACTCGGCGGGACGATGCGGCTCGGGGCTTACCCTTGCCAGTTGGCCGAGGGGAGTTTTGCTGGGGAGGCTTACGGGAAAGAGCAGGTGAGTGAGCGGCATCGGCACCGGTTTGAGTTTAATCGGGAATTTGAGAAGGTTTTGACCGAGGGTGGGTTGCAGTTGACGGGGCAGACGCCGGACGGGGTTTATGTGGAGATCTGCGAGATCAAAGATCATCCGTGGTACTTGGGTTGCCAGTTTCATCCGGAGTTGAAGTCGAAGCCGTTAGAGCCGCATCCGCTGTTTACTTCGTTTGTCAGTGCTTCCTATGACGAGCACTTGCGGCGGATTGGGCGGAGTGCGGAGCTCCAGGCTATTGGGCATGCATGAGCTCCGCACTCCGCCCAATCCGCCGCAAGTGCTCGTCATAGGAAGCACTGACAAAC
>JBKJLJ010000556.1:0-3573 GCA_046597015.1 Bryobacteraceae bacterium | reverse complement strand
CTGGGGATCGTAGATCGGCACCGGCGTTCCCCGTGAATCGCCCAGGGTCGAAAAGTCGCCCCGCCGTTCCGATTCGGTGGCCGTCGTGCCGATCACGGTGTATTGCCGCCGGAACTTCCATCCTTCGTAGTTGAAAAAGAAGAACGTGCGATCCTTTCGCACCGGGCCGCCAACAGCGCCGCCATATTGGTTGTAGCGAAACGGCGCCTTGACGTTGGCGAAGGCGTTGCGGGCATCCAATTTGTCGTTGCGGAGAAATTCGTACAACGTGCCGTGGAAACTGTTCGTCCCCGACTTTGTCACCATATTCACCACTCCGCCAGCCGTATAGCCAAACTCCGCTGACATCACGCCGCTCTGCACCTTGAACTCCTGGATGGCATCGACGGCCGGGTTCACGTTTACGTCGCCGGACCTCGGGTTGATATTGGAAGCCCCGTCGAGCGTGATGTTATTGGCACCGCTTGGTCCGCCGTTGACGCTGAAGCCGGAGACCAGCACGCCCCGGTCGCCAAAGCCCTGCGACGACTCGGCGTGCGAGCGCACACTCGGCGTCAATGAAACCAAGGCCAAGGCGCTCCGTCCGTTCAGCGGCAGGCTTATCATTCGGGCGTTATCGATTACTTTGCCGACGGTGGCATCCGAAGTATTTACTAAAGGTGCCGCCCCGGTTACCTCAACCGTCTCGGCCACGGCGCCAAGGTCCATATGGAAATCCACCTTCGCACTGTCGCCAACTTGCAGCACAAGGCCGCTACGCACACCCTTCTTGAATCCAGCCATTTCGACTGTCACTTGATAAGAGCCCACCGGAATGCCGGGTGCCACATAGATGCCCTCGCCCGTTGTGATCGAGACGAATTGCTGGTTAGTTTCAGTCTGGGTGACCTTCACCGACGCACCCTGGATCACGCTGCCTTGCGGGTCGGTAACAGTGCCCGAAATCGTGGCGCGGCCAATTTGGCCGCAAGCGAGCGCGGCGCACCCAAGGAAAAGGATCAACGGACGGACGGTGTCTTGCTGCATAAATTCCCCCTTTGTTCTTCACGAGCCCCTGCCGGAATATCCGCAGCAGTGACCAACCTTAACTGGAAGAGGCGAATGCGTGCAAGCAAATCCGGGTAGCTTTACCGCGAATTCACTTGTGAAGTCGTGTATTATGTTGAGCATCGAATAGAAGGGTTTGCCCATGTCCGTCACTGAACCTCAGCGTAATGCGGTCGCCCAACCCGAGTTGGCCAGGGGCCAAATGGAGCGCGTATTGGCGAGCCCCTTATTTCGCGAATCGCCAGTTCAGCAACGGCTGCTGCGTTATCTTGGGGAACAGACCTTGGCGGGGGCTGCCGCAGGCCTTAAGGAGTACTCGATCGGATCCGCGGTCTTCGGACGGCGAGATGACTTTGATCCCCGGACCGATTCTATCGTCCGCGTACAAGCCGGAGTCTTGCGCAAGAAGCTCACGGCTTACTATGACGAGTTCGGAGCGCAAGATCCGTGGACGATCGAGCTGCCGCGAGGACACTATGTGCTTTCGTTCACCTCTCGGGTCGTTCCGCCGGTCAGCAGACCGGGGGAAGTCCGGCGGCATCCGATATGGCCCTACGTGGCTGCCGGGGTCGTGGCCGGCGCAATCGTGACCGGTTTGGCAATCACCACCGTCTTCCGTCAGGCAACCCCTCCCCCCTCGGCCTCAGTTGCCAGCGCGGATTGGGCGAATCATCCGTTGTGGAAAGGTTTCTTCGAACCGCGGACGCCCGTCAAGCTAGTAATTGGCGCTCCTTTTTTGGTTAACGTCGATGGGCTTCTATTGCGAGACGTGGATGTGAACACTCCAGAGGACATCGCCCGCAGCGCCAACGTGCGCCACTTCGAACAGGAACGCCACGCCGTTTCCAACGCCGTGGAAATCTACACTGGAATGGGCGAAGCCGAAGGCGCCAGTCTGCTCACCCGTTTTTTTATGCGCTTCGGCATCGACCTGCCGATGATTCGGAACAACCAAACGCGTTGGCAGGACTTGAGTGCCGGCAACGTGATCTTTCTCGCATCGTTACGATTTCGCACGCTAGGCCGCGAACTGGATCGACCTAGCGATTTTCAGTTCATCACCACGCCCGGCAGGCAATCTTCGCTCAAAAATCTGCGTCCCAAGCCGGGTGAGGCCGCGGTTTACCAATGCTCCCTCTCTAACAGCACCCGCGCGTCCGGCCGGGACTTCGCTCTCGTCACGGTCTGGCCCAGCACGTTTCCTGGCCGGCGCGTGATGTTCATCGGCGGTGTGAGCACCTGGGGTACGGCGGCGGCGGCGGCCTATATTACGGATGGCCTCAGCTTGCGCGAGTTGAGCGATCATATCGGCCAAGTTGCCCCGCCGGGGACGACAGGATTGCAGATTCTGCTCCAAGTGGATCTTAAGGACAATCAGGCTGCCTCCACCACATTCGTTACCGCCCACTGGCTCCAGTCCGAGTCGATTCCCCATCGGTAACGCGTTTGCGGCATCCCCGCCCCCCAACTGAGCCATACCGCTGCCCGCACAGAATCCCGGCCCCCCGGTGCAAACTGCGAACTGGCACAATCTTGACCCACCTCGCCTGTTCGATTCCGGGTCGCCCTGAGTCCCACCGCTTCTGGAGTTCGGGCGTCTAGTGCTGGACCCTCCTCAGATTCGTCGTGGGCACCGTGTCGTTTGCCCCTATCGGCGCCGCATTCGCTCCTCTTGGCCGTGAGATCTCGATAGTTCAATTAGAAGCGGGCAGGGACCAGGGTGCCCCTGGACCAAATGGTGAACGGACGACCGGACGGCGATAGCACGTGGACGATATCTTACTTTGATCACAGGGTAAAGGGTCAGTCCGAGAGGGGGTCAGTCCGAGAGGGAAGCCGACCGCGTGAGGTCAGATGACCGAGCGCGGTCGGAGGGTCGGGGCTTACCCGTTGAAAAGGTGCGGTTTCCAGATGGCCATCCGAATGCTAGTTGAGTTTACGACAGGAGAATTGATATGAAAAAACGAAACGGATATCGGATTGCGTGCATGTTGGCCTTAATTTTGATGAGTGCCGCCGGGGCATCGGCACAAACGCCGCCCAAGGGGGAGATGAAGGGGATGGAGATGGCGAAAGGGAAGATGATGGAAGGCTGCCAGGAGATGAAGGCGGCAAAGCAGAGCTTGAAGCAGGATACGCAGACCCAAAACGATGCGCTGACTGAGCAGTTGGCGGCAATGAACCGGGCCCCGGAGAGCGCGAAGATGGGGTTGATGGCGGCCGTGGTCACGAAGATGGCGGAGCAAAGGATAACGATGGATGCGCGGAAGGCAAAGATGGAGGAAGAGATGATGAAGCACATGATGCAGCATATGCAGATGGGGAAGGAATCGATGGCGCAATGTCCGATGATGAAGGAAATGGGCGACAAACCGGCGGCTGCCCACCACGAATAGGGCGGAGGAGAAAACGATGCTGATTGAGATCACGACGGGAAAGTCCGTGGCCGAAACGGCGAGGGCGTTGCAGGCGGCGGTCCTGGCCAATCATTTTGGGGTGATGCAGGTTCATAACCTCAAAGAGACG
>JBKJLJ010000328.1:0-3266 GCA_046597015.1 Bryobacteraceae bacterium | reverse complement strand
GAAATCATGCATCGTCCCGTGACTAACCAACGCTTCCGCGACGTCTTCCGCTGGTCGCGCGAAGCCGGCATCCGCGTCATCGGAAACTTCATGCTCGGCCTGCCTGGCGAAACCCGCGCCGAACTCGACGAAACCTACGCCCTCGCCGAAGAACTCGATACCTTCGATTTCGGCTTCTTCGTTTTCTATCCCTACCCCGGCACCCAACTCTTCCAAACCTGCCGCGAGAAAGGCTACCTCCCCGCTGACTACCTCCAGCGCCCCGCCAACCATCGCGCCAGCATCCTAACCCTGCCCGAACTCAGCCCGGCGGATATCGAAGAGGTCTACGACAAGTTCACCGAACTACGCGTCCGTCGCGAACGCGTCCGCTGCGCCAGCGTCCCCTTGGTCGACCACGCCTACGTCGTCGCTCGCAACGGCTAGCCCTTCCGCCGCAGCCGCGCAAAGTAAACCGCATACTCGGTCACCGACCGCTCGTTCACGCGCAGCCGCCAAGGCACCCCATCGCGCTCAGCTTCAATCACCAGCCCCGTATCAATCCCCGCCGCGCACTCCGCCGACAGGATCCGTTGGAATTCCAGCAAGGACGATCCGTCCTGCGGCCCGCGCTGCGAGTGCCCGCCCATCCACGACGTCGACGGCGTCGCCCCCACCGCCCAGTCGAACGGAGTACTCAACGCCACTTCCCCGCCCTGCCCCACCAATCGACCCAACTCCACCAGCAAGCCCAAAGGCGACGGCACACAGTCGAGCAGGTTCAAGCAAAAGGCCCCGCGGAACGAACCCGGCGCAAACGGCATCGCCGCCGCATCCGCGCACCAAAAGCTGACGTTTTCGCCGGGAACCTCCGGTACTGCTTCGTCCACCGTATCGAACACTAATCCCACCCGCCGCCGGCTATACCGCACCCTCCCCCGGTGCCGAACCTCTTCGGCGATCTTGAGCATCGAAAAACTCAAATCGAGGCCCACCGTCAACTCCCCCGTCACCCTCGCCAGTTCAAAGGTGCCTCGCCCCACCGAGCACCCCACATCAATCCAGACCCCTTGCGGTGCCTGACTCAGCAGCCCCAGCCCTGCCCGAACCAACTCCAGATAACTCGGCTCCGCTCCGCCCCAATGCGCCTCCGCGTAGATCCCGTTATTCCCCCGTTCCCGGTCGAAGTTCGACCCCGCCCCCGCTAAATCCCCCAGCATCGATTCGGCAAACGGAGACAAATCTTCCCGCTTCATCACCGACCCTAGCTGACTCGCCGCCCAACTCGGACCGTCGGTCACCACCACCGGAATCCCGTCCAAAATCGGGTGTTCCCGCTGGCATAGCGGGTTGCTACATATCAGCACCCCTTCCCGAATGTCGCCGTCTTCTTCTCGCGCGACCTCACCAAGATAGAGCGGGCAATCCTGCTCTCGAGCCACCCGGCAATACGGGCACCTCGGCTGTAACTGAGCGAAATGCTCCCGCTTCACCGCGAATCAACCACCTACGATGACGTCGGTAGAACAAGGCGGAATGATCTTACCCGTCGGGCTCGGAATCGGCGCCACACACGACGCAAACGCCACCATATCGCCCATTCGAGCCGCTGGCAGAAAGCCAATCATGACGGTCGCCGAACCTTTCGCGACCAACCCCGGGCCTCCCGGAACGCACGACGGCATCATGCAGGGCTTCGTCATACTGGTCACGACAGCCGCCTGCAAATTATTGATCATCACCGTCGGCACGCACTTCAGCACAATGTCGATCGGAATGGGCGGGTGCGGAACCGGAGTCGGCACCGGGGCTGCCGGATGAATCGGCGCATGACAATGCGGACTGTCATGCAATACTTTGTCGGTCATTCTGGCGGCAGGAGGCATATTAGTTCAGGTAGATCATTTCGCCTTTCACAATCACATCACCATTGGCGTTCACGCGAACATCCGCTACACCACTCAACTGCATCTGCCCATCCGAATGCACGTCAACGCTTTCGGTCGCGCGAACCTCAAAATTCTTGCAAGCAACGTCCACGGTTTCCGCCGCGCGCAGAGAAAGCCGGACACTCTCCATCTGCAACACCGGACCGTCCGGAGTCATCTTGATCCGAAGCTCAAGCTTCCCGCCCGCCCCATGAATCTCTACCAGATCATGGCCGTCTTCCGGCGTCACGGTCAGCGTCTTTTCGTTCTGCAGTTCAATCGTCTCAGCAGCCATGAAACAAGAGCTCCTCGGCGAAAAGGTTACCACGAATTCGCCCCCACTTCGACCCTCTCCCCCCAGCGCACAAGCGGCACCGCAGCCGGACCCAATTTGTCAGCTCCAATTACTTCCTCCCAATCCAGCTCCCCACTCGCCGCCCACCACCCCCTCGCCTGACGAACCAGGTCAAATCCCGGCTCCCCGCGCCACGCGCCAAAGCCGTCACAGCCCCCCGCCAATCGCGGCGCCAAATTCCGTTCGAGAAAATCCTTTACCCGCGGCAACTCGAGCAACGCCCGCGGCCCATATCCAAGCAACTCATACACCGTCGCGGCGGCGGCCACCAATCCCGCGCCCGCCATTTCCGAGCCGAAACACCCCACCGTCGCCGCCGCCCGCAGCGGAGCTAATACCGCGGACAAACACAGTCCGTTCCACGTCGAGTCCACCTTCCATCGCGCCTCCCGTTCCTGTGCCAACGCACACAGGGCAATCGCCGTACCCGCCGCTTCTAACACGCGGCCCGTCTCCTCCCAGTGCTGTGCTATCAAGCCGTCGGGCCACTCCTGCTGCCGGCGCGCATACTCCGCCACCATCGGCAGCGTCATCGTCACCGGCCACGGTTCCGCCACCGGCCATGCAACCGCATAGCTCCCCATCCTTTCCCGCCACCCCGCCTCCCCCGCGGCCATCGCCACACCCGGGTCCTCCGGAATCGCTGCCGGTGCCCCACTCTCCAACTGCCAATACGGAGCAATCCATTCCCCCGGTGCTGTCGACGTCCACGGCAGCCGCGTGCGATACCGCGGTTGTGCCAGCCAACTCCCCTCGCCAAACAGCGGATCCCCTGCCCGCAACTCGTGCCAGTAAACCGTCGCCTCCGCCCACGCCGCCGCCGTCTCCACGCATGCTGTCTTCGCCAGCAATAGATTCGCAAATAACCGGCCGAACGCCGTCATCATTTGCTCCCCGTGCGCCCGCAGCGGCTCCGCCTCCGCCTTCGCGGCCAAGTGATTCGTTAGCAACGAAACATGGTCCTCCCCCTCCAACGCCCGCAGATACTCCAACCCCGCCGCCGC
>JBKJLJ010000271.1:0-6764 GCA_046597015.1 Bryobacteraceae bacterium | reverse complement strand
TCCCGCAACGTCCCCTTCGCCTCCATCACTCACGACAAACTCGGCATGGACATTGTCCGCCCCAAAGCCCCGGGCAACCATCCCGGCGTCGTGCTGATCCACGGCGGTGGCTTCAGCGGTGGCAACCGCGAGAGCTATCTTCCCCTGGCCATTCGCCTCGCCCAGAATGGCTACGTCGCCGCGACCGTCTCCTACCGTCTCACCCCCCACTATCAATTCCCACTGCCGCTCCATGACGTCAAATCCGCCGTCCGCTTCCTGCGCGCCAACGCCGGCAAGTACAACCTCGATCCCGCCCACATGGGCGCTATCGGCGTCTCCGCCGGCGCTACCTGGGCCCAATTCCTCGCCGTCTCCCGCAACGTCCCCGCCCTCGAAGGCAAAGGCCCCCATCTTGAGCAATCCAGCAGCGTCGATTGCGCCGTGAGTTTCTACGGCCGCTCCGATCTACGCCGCTCCTACGAAGGCTCGCGCAACGCCGCCGAAGCGGTCCCGCCGCTGGTCGGCGGGGACCGTCAGAGCGCCCTCGACGCCCACCTCCGCGCCAGCCCTCTTAACTGGATCAACCCCGACTCCGCCCCGATCCTCGCCATCCACGGCACCCGCGATCAGAACGTCCCGTATGAACAATCCCTCTTCCTCATCGAGCGCCTCAAGTCCGTCGGTGTCGATGCTGAACTGGAAACGATCGCCGAGGGTGGCCACGGCTTCAAAGGTGCCGACGAAGAACGAGCCATCGCCCGCACCCTCGACTTCCTCAACCGCAAGCTGAAGCCAGCGACGCTCGAAACCCGCCGCCTCATGGTGACCGACCACGGCCCCGGGGCCGAAATTCTCGCCGTTTCCTGGCCCTCGGGCAGGGTCCTCTGGCGGCGGCCCAACCATCGCGGTACCGAAGTCTCCGTCCTCCCCAACGGCCACGTCCTTTACATCGAGGACCCCAAAAGCCTCGTCACTGAACTCGACGCGAACCAAAAAGTGGTCTGGCAATACAAAGCCCCTCCGGGTTCGAACCTCGTCAGCGCCCAGCGACTTGCCGATGGCAACACCCTGCTCGTCGACGACGTCACCGCGAAAGTTTTCGAGGTGACCCCCGCCGGGACCATCGGCTGGAGCGTCGAAAAGCCCGAGTTCAAAGGGCAAGCCATGCGCCGCGCCCGCCGCACAGCCGCCGGTACGACGCTTGTCCCCATTCAGATTCCGGGCCTCATCCTCGAAATCGATTCCACCGGCAATGTCCTGCAGCGCCTCGAATTTCCCAAACGAATGCCTGCCCACGCGCTACCGCTGCCCGATGGCGGAATGATGATCGGTCTTGCCGGGCCCGGAGAAGTTCGTCATGTCGACGCCGCCGGCAAGACCATTAGAACCTTTGGCGGTCTGAACCCCGCCGCTCGCATGGCCTGGACCAGCGCCTTCGCGCCCACTCCCGAAGGCGGCCTCATCGTCGCTGACTACATGGGCTTCCGCATCGTCGAGTTCGACGCCGCTGGAAAGATCATCCATCAGGTCAAGAACCTTCCTTGGGCCATGACCACTCTCGCGCTGCTCCCCTAAACAAGGCTATTCGGCCCGCTCGGGATGCCGATTCGATATAGTGACCCCATGGATCGCCGAAATTTCCTCGCCGTCTCGGCCGCCAGCGCCGCCGCTGTTTATGGCGCTAATGAACGGGTTCGCGTCGGGCTAATCGGCTGCGGCGGGCGCGGCCAATACGTCGGGAACTTCATGCGGCAGGCCCCCAATACTGACTTCGTCGCCTTTTGCGACGTCTACAAAACCAACGCCGAAAAGGCTAAGGCTTCGATGGGCCCATCGGGCCGGGTATACACCGACTTCCGAAAGCTGCTCGAAAACAAAGATATCGATGCCGTCCTGATCGGCACCCCCGATCACTGGCACGCCATCACCTCGATCGAAGCCCTCCGCGCCGGCAAGCACGTCTATTGCGAAAAGCCGCTCGGCCACAACATCCGCGAGCAGCAAGCGATGGTCAAGGCCGTCAGCGCCGCCAAGACACTGTTTCTGACCGGAACCCAGCAGCGCTCGGCCATCCACTATCAGGAGGTGCAAAAGATGGTCGCCGAGGGCCTCATCGGCGATGTCCGTTACGTGAAGATCTGGAACGCGGTCAACTCCAAACTCCGTCCGATCATCCCGCGCGGTCTCGATAACCAAACGAAGCCGGATGATCTCGATTGGGATTTTTACTGCGGCCCCGCCCCGCTGGTCCCGTATGATCGGGCTCGTTTTCTTGGCACCTACCGCTGGTTTTTCGACTACTCCGGCGGCTTTATCACCGACTATGGCACTCACCGCTTCGATACCGTCCATCAAATCATGGGGGCGGACATTCCCAAGACGGTCTCCGCGGTCTCGAACAGCTATGGCCTCCAAGGCGTCGGCGAAATCCCTGACGTCCTGCAGGTTACTTACGAGTACCCGGGTTTTGTTTTGAACTACGAAGCGATCATGATGAACGGCCAAGGTGCCCCCGGCCGCTCACCGGGCCAGCGCTACTACAACATGAGCGGCGAGACGAATCGTCCCCACGGCGAAGCCTACTATGGCAACAAAGGCACGATCTTCTGCGACCGCATCGGCTACGAGGTCTACTTCGAAAGCGGTAAGGAACCGCCGGTCCGTAAGAATACGACTGACGCCACTTCGGTCCATGCGCAGCACTTTGTGGGTTGCATCCGCGGCGTTGAGAAGCAGCGATCGACCGTTCTTACGGGCCACCGGGCGACCATTGTTTCTCATCTGGGGAACTTGGCGGTGAAGCTGGGAAAAAAGGTTCACTGGGATGGCGCGACCGAGACCATCACCGGCGAAAGCGCCAAGATTTTAGGCCGGGATTGGCGGGCCCCGTGGGGAAAGTCGTTCGTCTAGTTTTTACCGAGCGTCTCCTGCAAATACTTCACGATCACCGGAACCTCGGCATCCTTGACTTCCGCCCCCCGGGCTACCATGTTCTGGACTAATTCGCGCCATTCGGTCTCGCTGCGGCGCTGCGTCGTCACCACTTCGAGGGAATGACAGCCCACCCCGCATGTCCTCTGCACCAGGGCCCGTGCCCCTCCCGGCGGCAGCGTGACGGGGGCAAACAGCCCCAATTTCGGCTCGTTCTTCCGCGCCGTCGCGGCTAGCGCCACCGCTCGGGACACCGTCGCCGGCAATGGCTTGCGGGTTACGTCGGGCCGCGCAAACGCAACCAGGGTGTTCGACGACCCCCCGCCCAGAAATCCGCCTCCGCCGGCCGCCATCACCACCACGTACTGCCGTCCGTCGCGGCCGAGGTAAGTCACGGGTGAAGTATGCGCGCTCGCTTCCAGCTTAGTTTCCCAGAGTAACTTCCCACTGAGGGAATCGTAAGCCCGGAACCGGGAATCGTTGGCTGCCCCGATAAACACCACGCCTCCGGCCGTGGCCACGCTGCCGCCCATGTTGATCGAGCCCGTGTCCGTTACCCCCTTGGCTTCCAACTCATCGATGCGGCCCAGCGGAGAACGCCAACGGACATCTCCCGACTTCAGATCCACCGCCACCATCTCGCCGAAGGGGGGCTTGTTGCACGGCACCCGGGTCGCCGGATCCCAAAAGCGGGCATAAGTCCCAAACGCCGAGGTCCTTGCATATTCGGTTCCGCGCTTCTCCATATGTCCCCACTGGCCGATGTGCATGACATTGACGAATAGCAGTTGCAGCTCGGGATCGATCGAAACCCCGCCCCAGTTGCCGCCGCCCAGGGTGGACGGGAAGAAGAGGGCATCCTCGCCGGTCGAAAGCGGCGTATACGGCCCTCCAATTTTCATCTTGTACTGCGCAAACAGCTCCCGGCAAAACTTGGCATGTTCCGGTGACCGGTCGTAGATCTCCTCGGCTCGAAAGGTATTCTTCCCAATCGGTTCCGGCTTGACGGGAAATGGCTGCGTCTTGGCCGTCTTTTCGCCCGGCACCGTCGACTGCGGCACGGCCCGTTCTTCCATCCCGTAGACGGGCTCTCCCGTCACCCGGTTAAAAACAAATAGCAAACCCATCTTCGTCGTCTGCGCCACGGCCGGAATCGTTTTGCCTCCCCGTTGGATGTCGAACAACGCCGGCGGCGCCGCCAGGTCGTAGTCCCAAATGTCATGATGGACGAGCTGTTGATGCCAAAGCCGCTTTCCGGTTCGCGCCTCGATGGCCACCAAGCTGTTGCCATACAGGTTGTCCCCCACTCGATCCGCGCCATAAAAGTCGTTGGTGGGAGAACCCAGCGGGGCGTACACGATCCCCCGGGCGGCATCTACGGTAAAAAAGCCCCATACATTGGTCCCGGATCGATTCTTCCAGGCACCCGCGGGCCACGTTTCGGCCCCTGGCTCGCCCGGCCGGGGCACGGTATGAAAGGTCCAGAGCAGCTTGCCGGTCACCGCGTCCCAACCGCGGATGTCGCCATACGCCCCGATGGCCGGTGCCCCTTCGCCGTTGCTGCTCCCGGTAATCACCACATCGCCGAAGACGGCCGGCGGCGACTGCAACTGGTAACGGGCGTCCGCCAACCCGTCCAACATCCCTTCTTTCAAATCCACCCGTCCTTCGCGTCCAAATCCAGGGGCAGGCTTTCCGGAGGTCACGTCAATCGCGAGTAAATGATGGCCATTCCCTGTAAACACCCGCGCGTGCAGTCCCTTCGCCCCGGGCCAGTAAGCCACCCCTCGAATCGCCACCGGGGTCGTTGCGTATTTCCAGAGCAGTTCCCCGGTCTCTGGGACGAGGGCATAAACCCCGTCGGGAGCATTGGCGTACAAAACGCCATCGACCACGATTGGAATGGATTCCGAACCGGCCTTCCCCATGCGAAACGTCCAAGCGGTTTGTAGCTTCCCGACGTTCTCGCGATCGATCTGCCGCAGTTCCGAGTAGCGGGCCGCCCCCGGGTCATTGCCAAAAGTAGGCCATTCGGTTTGCGCTTCGCACGGCCAGACGGCAAGAAGCAGGATCCATTTACGCATCAATAAATGGTACTCCCAAACGCAAAAAGGCAGGGGAAGCGGCGAACCTAGTTCGCCGCTTCCCCTGCCTTGGTTTGGATTGGTTAAGCTTCGATTAGGAAGCGGCGGCGGCGGAGCTCATCGACGAGGCGACCTTCGAGAAGATCGTGCTGATCGAGGCCGAAACGCCGGGCATGATGGCGCCGGCGGCAACGGCAACAAAGCCGGCCATCAACGCGTATTCGATAAGGTCTTGGCCCTTGGTATCCTTCAGGATCTGAACTTTCAGGATAAAATTTTTGATGCGATTCATAGTGTTTTCCTCTCCCGTGCAACTTGTTTGTATTTAATTGTCAGCTGCTGTTAGTAAGTTATCACCGGGCAGGGGGGGCACAAATCAGCAAAACGACCTAATTCCAGCCTAAATTCGTCTCAGGGTTTATCCTAGATGGAAACCAAAGTACTGGCGGGCAAAACATAATCCTGTTGGGTCCTCGTCCCGTTTCCACTTTTCTGGCAGGAAGACCCGAGCGTTCTAGGCGACGGCCTGCCGCATGTACTCAATACAGCGCCGCATTTCCGCCACGGTGTCCGCGCCTTTGTACTCGTATTCGATATTGGCGGGAATCGTCGATTTATGTTGTTTCAACCACTGGAGTGTGGCCTTAATTGGAGTGTCGCCTTCTCCAAAGACGACATTCGGACCCTGATTTTTGCGGCGATCTTTGATGTGCAGGGTTACGATCCGTTTGTGCCATTGGTTGAGAAACCCGATCGGATCAAAATTGGCCGCTGTGAAATGCCCAATGTCCAAATTGATGCAGATGTACTTGCTCATGCCGCTCATGGCGGCAAGGAAGTTCTCCGGAGTCGCGAATTCGTTGGCGACAATCCGCGAATGATTATGCATACCGACGCGGATTTTTGCCTTCCTGGCGAACGGGTCTACTTTCCTGGCGGTCGACACATTCGACGATGCCGTGATTACTTTGGCCCCCAGCGCGGTGGCAAATTCAAACCCGCGGGCGATTTCGGGGTCGGTGAAATCTTCGCGGAAGGAGTAGTTGTAGGCATGGATCGTGATGCCGTTATCGTTGAACTTCTTGCGGATGTCCGTAAAGTGGGTCATCGGCACTGTCAGCCGCCATTTGCGGACTTCTTCCCGGTCGACCTTGCCCGAAAAGGGCTCGGCGTGGCCAGACCACATTTCAACGGTGTCAATCTTGAGTTCCTTGAGCGCGATGATGGCCTTGTCGGCATCGCGGTCTCGTAGGGAATAGGTCTGGGCGCCCATAATGACGCCACCATTGGCGACCGGCTTAGCGGCTAAAGCGCTGGCGGCCAGCAGGGTTGAGAAGGTTCGACGGGTGTACATAGGAACCCGTAAGTTTATCACCCCGTGGCGATCTCTATTCGCGTCCCGGTCGCATATTCCTCGCCTTGGCGTACTTCAGGAACTGGTAGACAGCACCGAGCCAGGCGATCGCCAGCCCTTCGGCTCCATCTAGGAACCCACGCTTCAGAAAATAGGTGCGGAAGAACTCCCACCATGGTCGAAAGAACAGGTGCGAGAACGAAACGGAACGCTTTTGCTCAACCATTTGCTCGGCTGCCAGCGTTGTATAGCGGTCGAGCGTGCGCAGGTGCTCGCTGAGTGAGTCGCAGGTGAAGTGCAGCAGGTTGGCTTCGAGTCGAGCGGTGGGCGTGGGGACGACCAGGGTCTCGTGCACGTAGTCTCCCTCCCAGGTTGCCTGGCGGCGATCATACAAGCGCACCTTGCGGTCGGGG
>JBKJLJ010000971.1:0-7434 GCA_046597015.1 Bryobacteraceae bacterium | reverse complement strand
TTGCTGGTGAGACCGGGGGAAGAGACGCGAAGTTGGACGGACGGCAATCAGATGCATGTGAAGTTGCATCGGGCGGCGACGTCGATTCCTCTCGATAATGAATTGTCGTTTGATCCGCTATTGCCGCGTCATCTGTTGCGTTTGCGGGCGGCGGTGCGGCGATTTCGTCCGGATGTTATCCATGTAACAGGGCCAGGCGATATTGGATTGATGGGGGCTTATTTCTCCTTTTATTACGGGATCCCGCTGGTGGCTTCGTGGCATAACAATCTGCATGAACTGGCGGCGAAGCGGCTGCACTTTTTGTTAGACCATCCGGTTTTTGCAGTGTTGCCGCGGGCTTATACCGAGTTTGTGACGGCGCTGACGGAGCGGGGGGCGCTGGAAAGTGTAACGTTGTTCTATAAGCTGGCCCGGCGGTTGTTTGCCCCGAATCCGGATTTGGTTCGTTTTCTGGTGGAGCAGACGGGTCGGCCGGTGCACTTGATGCCGCGGGCGGTAGACACGCGTTTGTTTCATCCAGGTCGGCGCTTCCGCCAGGATGGGGCTTTCACACTCGGATTCGCCGGCCGGTTGCAGCCGGAGAAGAACGTCCGACTGCTTGTGCAGGTACAGAGAGCGCTGCCGGCCGGGAGTCACCGTTTTCTTATCATTGGCGAAGGGTTTGAACGGACTTGGTTGAAGCGCCGCTTGCGACGGACGGAGTTTTGCGATTTTTTAGATGGAGAAGCGCTGGCTGATGCCTACGCGAACATGGACCTGTTCTTGAACCCCTCGTTGACCGACACTTATGGCACCAGTGTGCACGAGGCGCTCGCGAGCGGGGTACCGGCAATCGTGATGAACCAGGGTGGGCCTCGGCATCTGATTACGTCGGGTGAGAATGGGTTTGTGTGTCAGAGCGACCATCATTTTGTGCGGCGGGTTGCCGAGTTGATCGCCAATCCGGTAGAGTTACAACGCATGCGCCTCGAAGCGCGCGATTCGGCCTGCTGCGTGAGCTGGGATAGAGTATTTGAAGACGTATACCAAGTTTACGAATCTGCCTGTGGGCATTTATCCACGAATCTTCGAGTAGCCAGTTGAATCAACCGAAAGCCTCTCTTCTTCGCCAGCTTGGACTGGTGAGCGCCACGGCGCTCGTGATATCGAACATGGTTGGAACCGGGATCTTTACGACCACCGGATTTCTGGCTGGTGACCTGGGGGACCCGTCGATTGTATTGGGGATCTGGGTAGTGGGCGCGATTGTGGCGCTGGCCGGCGCCTTTTGTTACTCGGAGCTGGGCATTAACTTTCCGAGTTCGGGCGGTGAGTATGTTTACCTGACGGAGGCTTACGGGCCGACCTGGGGTTTCATGGAGGGTTGGATCTCGTTCACGGCGGGCTTTTCGGCGCCGATTGCGCTGGCGGCGCTGGCGTTCTCGGATTATTTGGGCTACTTCTTTCCGGGGCTGAAGCAGGCGAGTTCGACGGCGATAGGTCCGTTC
This sequence comes from Bryobacteraceae bacterium, assembly GCA_046597015.1. Lineage (GTDB taxonomy): Bacteria > Acidobacteriota > Terriglobia > Bryobacterales > Bryobacteraceae. The sequence goes on along the minus strand of JBKJLJ010000971.1, from coordinate 5,944 downwards.
ACGGTGGGCGGGGCGCAAGCTGTCGCTTCGCTTTTGATTGTGTGTTTTGCGACATTGAACCTGTTCGGGATTCGGCTGGCGGCGAGCGTTCAGAATGTGCTGACGGCGGTGAAGTTGAGTGTGATCGCCGGCTTCCTGGTGTTTGCTTTTGCGATTGGGAAGGGCGATTGGGGCAACTTTGGGCAGGTGGCGGTGCGGACATCGACCTCGCCCTTGTGGGAGCAGTTTGCAACGAGTTTGATCTTCATCTATGTAGCTTACTCGGGATGGAATGCGGCAACGTACGTAGCGGAAGAGTTGAGGACTCCGGAACGAACCTTGCCGTTGGCTTTGACGTTGGGGACGACCTTGGTGGCGGCGTTATTTGTCGGTCTGAACATCGCCTACATTTATGCGCAGCCGCTGGAGCAGATGAAGGGTGTGGTGGCGGTGGGTTCGCTTTCGGCTTCGAACCTGTTTGGGCCGGAAGTGGCGAGTTTGTTTAGCGGTTTGATGGCGGTTTCGCTGCTGGCGACGGTGAACGCGATGGTGACGATCGGGCCGCGAGTATACTACGCGATGGCGCAGAACAAAGCATTTTTCCCGGCGGCGGCGCGGGTGCATGAGCGTTGGCGGACGCCGTACGTTGCGATTGCGATGCAGGGGGCATGCGCGGTGGCGATGTGTTTCCTGTCGTTTCGGGACCTGATGTTCTACGTGGGGTTTTTGCTCAACGCGTTTTCGGTGCTGGCGGTGGCTTCGTTGTTTGTATTCCGGAAGCGAGCGGGTTGGCAGCGGGTGGGCGTCGTGAATTTTGCGTGGCCGCTGGTGCCGGCGTTTTATGTGCTGGTGGGGACCTGGGTAGCGGGCTCGGGATTTTTGATGCGGCCCGGGGTGTCGGCGGCGGCGCTGGGGACGGTGGTGGTAGGTGCTTTTGCTTACAAGATTTTTCTTGCGCCGAAGGCCGTAGAGTCCTAGGATCGAGACATGCGGCTTTTCTTGTTGCTTGTTTTGGCGGTGGGGGCGTGGGGAGCGGATCCGGACTTGACGGGGACCTGGCGGTTGAACCACGACAAGAGCGAGTTTGGCCGGGCGGCGCGGCCGGGGACGGTGGTGACGAAAATTCGGCAGCAGGGCGGGGAGTTGCGAGCGGAGTCGATGACGGACGGGGCGATGAGTGAGTATCGTTGGACGTTGGACGGGAAGGAGTCGGTGAACCGCATTCGGGGGAACGAGGTGAAGGCGGTGGCGGAGTGGCGAGGCCCGATTTTGCAGGTAAAGGCCAAAATGACGGTGCAGGGGACGGCGTTAGGGATGACGGACCAGTATAGTTTGGCGGCGGACGGGAAGACGATGACGATTTATCGGACGATTATTGGGCCGAACGGGGAGATCGAGCAGCGGTACGTCTACGATAAGGTACCTAGCTCGAATTAAGGTCTTTCCCCGCTACTACAGGGCGTTTTTGCTGATTTTCCCTTCCAGATTCCCGTGATGTACTGGGGGTGTTAGACGTGTCTCTCTATGAAGCGTAATCTCGTCCCTTTACTTGGCATAGCTTTCGTGGTCGCGATTGCGGCGACGGGTATTTTCTACGGTTTGTTTGTGGGCAAGCTGCGGGACGAAGAGGCTAATGCGGCCAAGCAGACGATCGTGGTGGCGGCGAAGGCACTGGACCGCGGCCGGCAATTGGCAGTTGGGGACGTGAAGTTGTCGAACTGGGCTGGGGCGTTGCCTCCGGGATCGTATCGCAAAGTGGAAGAAGTGGTTGGTAAGACGGTGTTCCAACCGACGATTGAGAATGAACCGATTACGGAAGCGCGGACAGGGGCGGACCAAAACCACCTCGGGGGGCAGGGGAGCAAAGTCGGGGTGGCTAAGGGGATGCGGGCGATTTCGGTACGGATCTCGGAATCGACCGGGCTAATGCCATTCTTGCGGGCGGGCCATCGGGTGGATTTGCAGGTGGTGAACCTGCGCGGGGCGGAGCCGGCGGTACGGCCCTTGCTGCAGAACGCGGAGATTCTGAGTATCCAAGGAAGCGAGGGTAGCGGCCCGGCGGCGACTCCGATTGTGAATTTGCTGGTGTCGCCCAAAGATGCGGATCGGGTAGCGTTGGCTGATTCGGCGGCGAAGATCCGGTTGTTGCTGCGGAACCAGTTGGACGAGGGCCAGGAAGCGCGACCGGCGGTGGCGTTTAATCAAGCGTTTGCGGGGGGAGCCCCGGCGGTGGTCGAGTCGGCGAGGGCGGCGGCGGTTCCCGCGGCGGCCGGGCGAGTGATTCTGGACGTAAAGATTGTGAATGCGCGGTCGAGTTTTTTTGAAGACAACCAGAGCCGATTGACCGGGGCCCCACTAGCGGCGGCGGTTCGGATTGCGGCACTGCAACGCGGCGTGGATAGCGAGAGTGTGATGCGGCAGCAGGAGTTGCTTTCGACAGAAAAATTGACGGCGTACGACCAGCGGGAAGTAACGTTACGAGCGGGGGCGACGTGGAAGGCGGCTAATGGTAACGCCTGCGGGCTGCGGATCCAGTTTGTGCCTCGACTGAGCGCGAACGGCGCCATCCGTTTGCGGGTGGAGCCGGAGATGACGATGGCATCGGGACAGGGTTCAACGATTCGACGGGTGATGGCTGAAGTGGATTTGGTAGACGGGCAGACGGTGGCGCTGTCGGGCTTTGGAGCTGGGCCGGAGGCAACGGGTTTGCTGGAGAAGTTGTTTGGGGGGCGGATTAATGGCGGGGCAAGCCGGGACTTGCTTGTACTGGTGACGCCGCGGGTAATGGCTCCGGTGGTTCGAGCTGGGTTGAGCGTCCGTTAGGAAAATTATGGGTTCGGAGCTGATCGCACTCGTTTTTGTCGCGACGTTTCTGCTGGCGGCGGTGGCCGTGATTCTAGCGGCGTTCGTGCGGGACCGAATCAGCAGTCCGGTGGTTGGATTGGGCGAAGGGTCTTCCGAAGACGGTTCGGAAGTGCCGACGCTTTTACGGGAAGAGTCGTTGAGCACGATTATGGTGTGGCACGCTTTGCTGCGACGTCTGGACCTTATCGACAAGCTGAAGCTGCGGATGGATGAGGCGAATCTGCATTGGTCGGTAGGCCGGGTGACGGCTGCCATGCTGTTGTTAGGAGGCCTGTTCGCGGCGCTCGTGAAAGATACGACGCTGCTTCCGCCGGGGTCGACTGTGGCCGCGTTTTTGTTCGGCGCTTGGCTTCCGTTTTGGTTCATCATGCACAAGCGGCAGCAACGGATTGAGAAGTTTGAGGCTCAGTTTCCCGACGCGCTCGAGAGTTTGGCCCGAATGATGCGGGCGGGGCATCCGATTGGCAGCGCGTTTGAAGTGTTGGGGGCGGAGTTGGCGGCACCTTTGGGAACGGAGTTTCGGCGGATGGCCGAGGAGCGTCGATTAGGGTCACCGCTCGAACAAGTGTTGAACAGCTTTTCCGGCCGGGTGAAAGTGGACGAGGTGCGGCTGTTTGTGGCGGCGGCGATGCTGCAGGCGCGAGCGGGAGGCCGGTTGACGGAAGTGTTGGAGCGACTGGCGGAGACGTTGCGGGAGAACGCGGCGCTGCGGGGAGAGGTCCGGGCCATTTCGGCGCAGGGGCGGATGACGGGTATGGTGCTGACGCTGTTGCCGATTGGCATTGGGATCATGCTGTACTTGACGGCCACCGAGTTCATCAGCGTGCTGCTGTTCCATCCGAACGGGAAGTATCTGATCTGGGCGGGAATTGGTTGTGTGGTGACCGGGCATTTAGTGATTCAGCGCATCGTGAAGGTGAGGATCTGATGATTACGCCAGAGTTTGCGTTGCTGGGCGGATTTTTTTTGATGATCCTGGCTTTGGTCGGCGGTGGCGGGTATTGGTACATGCTGCGGAGAGAGGCGAATGCGGAGGAGGAGACGGCTCCCGAGGGTTTGTTAGCGGGAACGCTGCTGGCGTTTGGGGAGGCGGTTCCGACGCGCGATTCTCAGAGCGAACGCTATCGGAAGATGTTGCTCTTTGCCGGCTACCGTCGACCGGAGGCGTTGACGATGTTTTTTGGGGCGAAGGCGGCGGCGACGGTCTTGTTTGGGTTGATGGCGGGCGTCTTTGCGCTGATTTTTGGGGAAGGGGGAGGGGGTTGGTTAACGGCGGTTTTGGCGGGGGCGGGGATGGGCTATCTGATGACCGACCAGGTGTTGAGCTGGCTGATTCGACGTCGTGCGGAGACGTTGAAGCGGAGCCTGCCTTTAGCTTTGGAGTTGTTGGTGTTGGGCCTGGAAGGCGGGCAGTCGCTCGATAGCGCGATGATCGATACAGTACGGGAGCTACGGGTGCCTCATCCGGAGTTGGCGTCCGAGTTGGGTACGGTGCCGACGGGGCTGCTGTCGACACGGAGTCGGCAGGACCAGTTGCGGCTGCTGGTGGAGCGGAATACGGAGGTGGAGTTGAAGCGGTTTGCGCAGGTGTTGATTGACAGCGACCGGTTTGGGACGAGTTTGGCAGCGGCCTTGCGCAATCAGACTCGTTACCTACGAACGCACTTGCGGCAGACGGCGCAGGAGCAGGCCCGGAAGGTAAGCGTAAAGCTCGTATTTCCGGTGTTTTTCCTGATCTTTCCGGCGGTATTGTTGGTGACGCTCGGTCCGGCGGTGTTGCAGCTGATGGGTTCGCTCGAGAGCGGATTTGGGGGTGTGGTTAAGTAAGCCTGGCGGCGATGCGGTCGACGATTTCGTCGCCGATTGCTAGAGACGCGGTGGCGGCGGGGCTGGGGGCGTTGAGCAGGTGGAGCGCCTTTTCGCGTTCGACGATGAGGAAATCCTGGACGAGGTCGCCGTTGGGGAGCATGGCCTGGGCGCGGACTCCAGCACCGCCGCGGGAGATATCGGCGGGTTGGATTTCGGGGACCAGGCGCTGGAGCGAGGCGCAGAAGAGTTTGAGGCTAAGGGAGCGGCGGATCTCGTAGCTGGCCATGGACGGGTAGCGGACGAGGAAGCGCCAGAGACCGGGAAAAGTTAGCGAGTCCCAAAGGTCGGGGACGGAGACGTTCGACCAGCGGTAGCCTTCGCGGGCGAAGGCGAGGACGGCGTTGGGACCGGCTTCGATGCCGCCGTGGATGAGGCGGGTGAAGTGGACGCCGAGGAAGGGGAAGGCGGGGTCGGGAACGGGGTAGATGAGGTGGTTGACGAGGTTTTGGCGGGCGGGTTTGAGGAGATAGTATTCGCCGCGGAAGGGGATGATGCGGGCGTCGGGTTGTTCGCCGGCGAGGGCGGAGACGCGGTCGCAGTGGAGGCCGGCGCAGTTGATCAGGAAATCGGCTTGATATTCGCCGTTGAGGACCCAACCGGGTTCGATTTTGGTGATGGGTGTGCTTGTGAGGACTTGGGCCCCGGAAGCTTTGAGGAGGGCAACCATGGTGTCGCAGACTTGCGGGTAGTCGACGATGCCCTCTTCCGGGACGCGGAGGGCGAGAAGGCCGGCGGCGTGGGGTTCGATTTCTCGAATCTCGTCTGGGAATAGGAGGCGGAGGCCGCTGAGGCCGTTCTGTTGGCCGCGGGAATGGAGGTCGTGCAGGCGGGGGAGTTCGGCGGGGTCCGTGGCGACGACCAGCTTGCCGCAGATTTCGTGTCGGATGGAGTGCTGCTGACAAAAGGCAAGCATTTGGCGGATGCCATTCACGGCGAGTCGGGCCTTGGCCGAGCCGGGCTTGTAGTAGAGGCCGGCGTGGAGGACTCCGGAGTTGTTGCCAGTTTGATGGCGGCCGACGGTGGGCTCTTTTTCAAAGACGGTGATCTTTGTGTGGGGGAGACGGTGTTGGAGGCGGAGGGGGGTGGCTAGGCCGACGATGCCCCCGCCGATGATGGCGACGCGGGGGGAGGGCATTGGCTTAGGGTAACGCGATTTGGACGGGATGGGGCTGAGGTTGAGGTTAATGAAGGGCTGTCGGGAGGTAGGCTGCGAGGGCGCGGGACGGTGAGA
>JBKJLJ010000916.1:0-8662 GCA_046597015.1 Bryobacteraceae bacterium | reverse complement strand
CTGTATGCCTCGAATCCGGTTCTTGTACATCGGCTCGTACGTTTGCTCCACGCTTCTTTCAGACCCCGTCTCGCGACGACGCCCTTGCGCTTCGCTATCACTTCACCTCCATCAGGTTGTGAAAAGGACTTTCACCTTCAAGCTGTCGAACATGCTCGGCACACAAACAAAACGCCCCGGCCTTTGCGGGAAGGCCGGGGCGTTTCGCTTGAAATCTAAAACCAGTCTTAGAACTGATTCCAGAGATATTGATTATAAACCTCGTGATGGAACTGCACTTCGGGTGCCTTCACAAAAGTTCCCAACTGGCGCGCACAACGATCCGCCGAAGCCTGCTTCAGGTCAGCGTAACGACCCTTCACATCAGCTCCCAGAATCTTGGTCGTCCAATCGGCCCCACGGAAGTTCTCAATCGCCGTGTATACGTTGTCCGGCAAATACCGGTCAGCCGTACGCAGGTTCTTGATCTTGGCCGTCTCGCCGTCCAAACCGGTCTTAAACACCGAGTAGAGCACCATATAGGGGTTAGCGTCCGGACCAACCGAACGAACTTCAACGCGGGAGCTCTTCTCGTTACCGATCGGGATCCGCACCATCGAGCCGCGATCGGTGGCCGAAGCCTTGATCTGATTCGGCGCTTCAAAATGCGGGTCCAGACGACGGTAAGCGTTCACCGACGCGTTCAACATCAAGCAGATGTCGTTGCCATGGGTTAGGATCCTGTCCACAAACTGCCAGCCGAACTTGGAGATTTTCTCGTCGCCCTTCGGATCCCACATCAGATTCTTTCCGTTCTTCATCACGGACACGTTGGTGTGCATGCCGCTGCCGTTCACGCCCACCACGGGCTTGGGAAGGAAGCTGGCCGTGAAACCCATCTTGTTGGCGACCTGCCTGCAGATCAACTTGTAAAGCTGAATCTGGTCCGCCGCCGTCACCACATCACCGTAGGTGTAGTTGATTTCAAACTGCGAAGGAGCAACTTCCGGATGGTCCTTCTCGTTCTGGAAACCCATCGCCCGCTGCACTTCGGCCACGGTGTCGATGAACGTCCGCAGCGGGTCGCCGGGCAGCGAATGGTAGTAGCCGCCGGTGTTGACGTACTCAAACTTCCCGGTCTCGTGGTAGACGCGCTCCGCATCGGTACCCTTGAACAGGAAGCCTTCAATCTCGTTCGCCGCGTTCAGCGTGTAGCCGTTCTCGGCATACAGGCCATTCGCATACTGCTTGAGGACGCCGCGGATGTCCGCGCCGTAGGGCGAGCCGTCCTTGTCGATCACTTCCCCAAAAACGAGCACCTTGCCGTCGCCGAAATAGTCGGCCGGGGCCCAGTAAAACGCACTCCAGTCCATCGACAAACGCAGGTCGCTCTCGCGCTGCGCGGTAAAGCCGCGGATCGACGAACCGTCAAAGGTCAGGTTGTCCCAGCTATCGACCAGAAACTTCTTGTCGTAGTCCAGGGTATGCAAGCGGCCTTCCAGGTCGCTGAACATCACCGTGACGGCTTTGATCCGCTTTTCGTCGGCCAAATACTTCAGACGCTCTTCTTGAATTTGGTGGGCGGGAACGCGGTTCTTGCGTTGCTGCTTGGCATTCAGATTCAGCTCTTCCAGCTCTTCATACGAGAGCGATAAAAAGTTGCGCAGTTCGTTCGACATCAAACTCCTCGGTTGGGACGTACGGAGGGGCGAATTGAGACAAGTCGCCAGACCGCCGATTTTCGATTATACCCATGGATCCAACCCCGTACAGGCACTTTCGCCCAACGGAATATTTTATGAGCCCCATTGGAGACGGTAATACCCCGTCAACTACCCGAGCAGAGTCAAAACAAACAGCGTCACCGGTAGCGAAAAAAGGCTCGAATCTAAACGATCCAGCCACCCCCCATGCCCCGGCAGCAACGTCCCGGAATCCTTCACCCCAGCTCCCCGCTTCAGCGCCGACTCCGCCAAATCACCCAATTGCCCCGAACCATTGGCTGCCACCGAAGCCACCAGCGCCAGCCACAAGGGCGTCCCCGGCAAAAGGTAGTGGATAAAGACCAACCCAAACACGCTCGCAAAAACTACCGAAGCCGCCGCCCCTTCCACCGACTTCCCCGGACTGATCCGCGGTGCCAACTTCGTCTTCCCTATCGCGCGACCCACGAAATACGCCGCCGAATCCCCCACCCAATTAATCGCGTTCGCAAACAACACCCAATACGGGCTAATCGTCCGCAACTCCACCGCCGACCGCCAAGCGCCAAAGGTATAGATCAACCCCAAAGCGAAAAACGCCGTCGCTGGAATCCCCAACTTCAACTCCTGATTCCGCAACGCCGCCGCCATCGCCCCCAGGATGATCACGGTCATCAGCATCGTCCCGCTTAGCCCGGCATACAAAATCAACAGCCCCGGCAGCCACCCGTGCCAACTGATCAACTTAGCGTCGTAGTGCCCCGCCAAGCCCGCAAACTCGTGCCAGCATAGCAGCGCAAACACCGCCACCGCCGCATGAAAAACCTGCTGCGGCGAAAACAGAATTAACCAGGTGACGGTCGGAATCAAAACCAGTGATGTCAGAACCCGCATCACCGACTGGAAACCGTCTCCGCTAAAACTACCGGCGCCGCCCCGCTCAATCCGCCGAACCGCCTCTCCCGCTTTTGGTAGTCCGCAATCGCCGCCAGCAAATCCGCCCGCCGGAAGTCCGGCCACAATGTCTCGGTCACATAAATTTCCGTGTACGCAATCTGCCACAACAGAAAGTTGGAAACCCGCAACTCGCCCGAAGTCCGAATCAGCAGATCCGGATCGGGCAACCCACCCGTGTAAAGCCGCGCGCTCAGCGATTCCTCGTCCACCCGTAAATTCTCTAGCGTGCCGGCCGCCTTCGCTTCCGCGATCAGCTGATTAATCGCGTCTAAAATCTCCACCCGACCGCCATAGTTAATCGCTAGGTTCAGCCGCAGTCCCGTGTTTCGCTCCGTATCCCGCATCGTCGCCGCCAACTCGTTCTGCACCACCCCGGGCAGATCCTCAATCCGGCCAATCGCCCCCAGCCGTACGTTATTCTCCTGCAACGTCCGCAGTTCGTTCCGCAGGTAAAGCCGAAGCAAATGCCACAGCGTATCCACCTCGGCCACCGGACGTTTCCAGTTCTCCATCGAAAACGCGTATAACGTCAACGCCTCAATCCCTAACTGCGCACACGTTTCCACCGTCTCCCGAACCGGCGATATGCCCGCCTTGTGCCCCGCCACCCGGGGCAAAAATCGCTTCCCCGCCCAGCGTCCGTTGCCATCCATAATCACTGCGATATGGGCAGGCAGCCGACGAGGATCCAGGGACATCGCTAGAGTCCAATCCGGTTGGTTGGGGGGAATCGCTGCAAGGAGCGCTTTCATCGACGTAATCTCATAGTGTATCGCAACATGTTTCTACCCCGTTGCGGAAGTTAACGCAGCGCCTCAATCCACGCCGCCGCCATCCCGCCCACCGCCAGAAAAGACCCGAAAGGAATCTCGAACTGCCCCCCGTCCTCTCCCTTCCATTTGATGAAAATCAATCCCAAAACCGAACCCAGCAACGAACCAATCATGATCCCCTCCAGCATCGACATCAATCCTAAAAACGAACCCATCATCGCCACCATCTTTACGTCTCCCATTCCTAATCCCTCCCGCCCCCGAAACCGCTCGTAAGCCCATCCCAACGACCGAAACGCCCCATACGCGAGCGACCCGGCAAACACCGCCTCGGCCACAGAAACCCACGGCGGCGGCGTCCCCAGCGGCAAAAGCAACATCATAAAACCCATCGGCAACGCAAGGAAATAAGCCCACACCAGCCCCGCCACGAACCCACCGATCGTAAATTCGTCCGGCAAAATCCGCTCTTCCCAATCGGTAAAGAACAAGGCAACATTCATCGCACTGAACATCATCAATTTCCCCGCAAACGAATTCAAGCCAAATTTGAATACCGTAACAAAGAACATTACACCACAAAGCAACTCCACCAGCAAGTACCGAATCGGAATCCTTTCCCGACACCCCCGGCACTGCCCCCGCAGCAGCAGATAGCTCACCACCGGAAGGTTGTCATACCACGCAATCATCCGCTCGCACTCCGGGCAAAAGCTCCGCGCCGGCGAAATCACCGACAGGTCTCGCGGCAACCGATAAATGCACACATTCAAAAAACTGCCGATCAGCAACCCAAACAACCCGGCCAACATGGCTTCGATCATGGAACCAACTCCTCATAGATTGTAAGCGTCGCCGCCGCCATGTGCCGCAGCAAAAACCGCTCCCCGACCACTTCCCTGCCCCGATCCCCCAAAGCACCCAACTCGCCCACCCGGCCCACCGCGGCCCGAATCGCCGCCACCGTGTTCGCCACCAAAATCCCCGTCTCCCCGTCTTTTACAATCTCCGGTAGACCACCCACCCGCGAAGCAATCACCGGCACCCCCGCCGCCATCGCCAGCAGCGCCGCCGAACCCAATCCTTCCTGATGGGTAATGTACAAAAATGCCGACGCCGTTGCCAAATCCCGCGGCAAGTCGTCCGAAAACACGCACGCCACCCCGGACTCCCGAATCAACGCCGAACCCTTCATCGGGTCCTCGCTCGCCAACGCAATCACCGGCCCCGTCCGCGTCGAAGCAGGCATCTCCGGCACCCCGTCGTATACAACTCGAATCCTGCCTTCCCCAACGCCCGCTCGCCGCAACTCCCCCGCCACCGCCTCCGAAACCGCTATATAGCAATCGGCCAGCCGGTACTTCCACCCGTTCTTCACGGGAAACGCCACCCGCCGCGCCACCACCAACGGCCGGCGCAGCGTCAACGCCGCCAGCGTATGGCTCCGCGCATCGTGCGCGTGAAACAGGTCCCCCCGCTCCTTCCAAGCACTTCCCCAACTCCGCACCGGAATCTTCACTCGCGCCGCCAAAGGCCCGTCCAACCGCGCCAGCAACACCTGCTCATGCCCCGCGGCGGCCAGCGCCTCGATCAACTGCAAAACTTGCCACTGCCCCCCTCGCATCTCCCGTCCGCTGTCGAGGTGGACAATCTTCATTGCAGCTTCGCCGCGATGTCCTTGGCGATCGCTCCCCCATGGAACCGCCCATTTTCGATGAATATCTCGTTCGTATGTACCCCCGCCACCACCACGCCCGCCAGATACATCCCCGGCGTCTCACTTTCATACGTCGCCGGGTCCACCATCGGCCGCCCCGTCTCCGCATTCAACGGGATGCCATGCGCGGCCATGAACTCGAAATCCGGCCGGTAACCCGTCATCGCAAACACAAAATCGTTTTTCAAAACTACCAGCCCATCCGGAGTCTCCAGGTCCACTTCCCCCTCTCGAATCGCCGTCACCCGCGACGAAAAATACCCCTGGATCTCTCCATTCTTCAGCCGATTCTCGATATTCGGCTTGATCCAATACTTCACATTCTTATGCACCTCCGTCCCCCGGTGCACCATCGTCACCCGCGCCCCCGTCCACCAAAGCTCCAGCGCCGCAATCGCCGCCGAATTCTTCGCCCCTACCACCAATACATCCTGGTCGTAGTAAGGGTGCGAGTCTTTGTAGTAGTGAATCACCTTCGGCAACTCCTCCCCCGGCACCCCGAGCAAATTCGGGATGTCATAGTAGCCCGAAGCCAGAATCACTTTTTGAGACGCATGAGCGCCCTTCGAAGTTTGCGTCACAAACGCGCCATTGCTACCCGTGATCTGCTCCACCCGTTCGTACTGCCGGATGTCGAGCCCGTAGTGATCCGCCACCCGCCGGTAATACTTCAACCCCTCCACCCGATTCGGCTTATCGTTCAAAGAAGTCATCGGGATGTCGCCAATCTCAAGCAACTCCGGCGTCGTGAAAAACACCATGTTCTGCGGATAGTGAAACAGCGAGTTCACCACACAGCCCTTCTCAATCAACACCGCGCTCACGCCCCGTTTCTTCAGCTCAATGCCGCAGGCGAGGCCCGTGGGCCCCGCTCCGACAATGACGACATCGCTCACAGCGCTCCTTCTACCGCCGCGTAAACGCTCTCTAGCGCCGCATCCAAAGCCGTCGCATCCTTGCCCCCGGCTTCGGCCAGGTCCGGCCGTCCGCCGCCCTTGCCGCCCACCGCCTGCGCCACCGGGCCGATCAACTTCCCGGCATGAACCTTGGCCGTCAAGTCCTTCGTCACCGCACTCACCAGCGCGACGTTCTCGCCGTCGGCCGCGCCCAACACGATCACCGCCGACTTCCACTTGTTCCGCAGCGTATCCGCCAAGCTCCGCATCTGGTCCCGGTCCAACCCGTCCACCCGCGCCGCCAGCACCATCACGCCCTTCATCTCCCGCGCCAGCGTCTCCACCTGCCCGCTCTTCGCCTGCGCCATCTGCTGCTTCAACTGCTGCAGCTCTTTCTCCAGGCTCCGCTGCTGCGCCAGCATCTTCTCCACCTGTTCGAACAGCTCCGGTTCACTGGTATGAATCGCCTGCGCTACCCGGTTCAACGAAGCCGTCGCCGCCTGGAATCGCTCCAGCGCCGCCGCACCCGTAATCGCCTCAATGCGCCGTACCCCCGCCGAAATCGAGCCCTCGTAGACAATCTTGCAAAGGCCAATGTCCCCGGTCCGCGAAACGTGCGTTCCACCGCAAAGCTCCTTGCTGAAGCCCGGCACTTTCACGACGCGAACCTTCTCACCGTACTTCTCGCCAAACAGCGCCATCGCCCCGGTCGACAGAGCCTCTTCTAGCTCCATCACATCCGTCGCCACGGCCGTGTTCCGCATAATCTCTTCGTTCACAATCCGTTCGACATCGGCCACCTCTTCGGCGTCCATCGCCGTGTAGTGCGCGAAGTCAAACCGCAGCCGGCCCGGGTCCACAATCGAACCCGCCTGCTTCACATGCGAACCCAACACCTGCCGCAGCGCCGCGTGCAGCAAGTGCGTCGCCGTATGGTTCCGCATCGTCGCCGACCGCGTCACCGACTTTACAGCCCCTTGCAACACCGCACCCACCGCCAGCGGAGCCAGCGTCGTGATCCGATGCACGCTGAGCCCCGGAATCGCCGGATAAGTCCCCGCCACCGTCGCCACCGCTTCACCCTTCACGAGCCACTCCCCCTGGTCGCCCACCTGCCCGCCGGACTCCGCGTAGAACGGCGTCTGGTTCACCACAAGCTCCGCCACCACCCCGGCCTCGACAGAATCCACCTGCTTCTGGTCCACCAGAATCGCCAGGACCTTTGACGATTCACTCGTCAAACTCTCATAGCCCAAAAACTTTGTCCGCCCGTTAGCCGCCTGAATCTGGCCATAAACCGGCGAAACATGCGCCTTCTCGGCCCCTTTCCACGACGCCCGCGCGCGTTCCCGCTGCTTGTCCATCTCCGCTTCAAAGCCGGGCCCATCAATGCTCAGCCCGAACTCCCGCGCCATGTCTTCCTGCTCGTCGAGCGCCAATCCGTAGGTGTCGTAAAGCTTGAACGCCGCCGGGCCAGGCAGCAATCCGCCCACGGCTTTCTTCGCTTCGTCGACGAAGATCCGCTCGGCCACCTGATAGGTCGTCGCGTAGCGATGCTCTTCTTCTTTCACGACCCGCGTCACCCGGTCCACGTTCTCCATCAGGTCCGGATAAGCCGGTGCCATGAACCGCGCCACAAACTGCGTCAGTTGATGGAAATAGGTATCCTGCACCCCCAACAGGCGCGCGTTCCGCAGCGCCCGCCGCATAATCTTGCGCAGTACATAGCCCCGGCCTTCGTTGGACGGCACCACGCCATCGTGAATCAGAAACGCCGCCGCCCGCGCATGGTCCGCGTTGATCCGCAGCACCGCCCCGGTCTTGGCATCCCGCGTCGGGTCCACCTTAATCATCTCCGCTAAGTGGTCGATGATCGGGCTGATCAGGTCGCAGTCATAATTTGACAGCTTCCCCTGCAGGATCGCCGCCAGCCGCTCCAGGCCCATGCCCGTATCGATCGAAGGCCGCGGCAGCGGATTCAGAATCCCGCTCGCCGACCGGTCGTACTGCATGAACACGAGGTTCCAAATCTCGACGAACCGGCCGCCGCCGTCGAGCGGAAACGCTTCCCCTTCCCGACCCGGCTCCGCGCCTTCGGGTCCTAGGTCGTAGTGGATCTCTGAGCAAGGTCCGCACGGCCCTGTATCGCCCATCTGCCAAAAATTATCGGCTTCGTCGAGTCGAAAAATCCGGCTCTTCGGAATGCCCGTGACCTTCTGCCAAAGCTCCTCGGCCTCGTCGTCTTCGCGGAACACGGTCACGAAGAGGCGCTCTTTGTCCAGACCGTACTCTTTCGTGATCAGTTCCCAGGCGAAGGCGATGGCTTCGGTCTTGAAGTAGTCGCCGAACGAGAAGTTCCCGAGCATTTCAAAGAATGTGTGATGCCGCCGGGTGTAGCCGACGTTTTCGAGGTCGTTATGTTTGCCCCCTGCGCGGACGCACTTCTGTGAGGTGGTAGCGCGGGAATAGTCGCGCTTCTCCATGCCAAGGAAGATGTCCTTGAACTGGTTCATCCCGGCGTTGGTAAACAGCAACGTCGGGTCGTTGGCGGGAACCAGGGAAGAAGATCGAACTACGCGGTGTCCGCGTAGTGCAAAATAGTCTAGAAACTTCTGACGAACGTCGTGGCCAGTCATG
>JBKJLJ010000795.1:0-4610 GCA_046597015.1 Bryobacteraceae bacterium | reverse complement strand
GTTTGCCAACCAAACTCAGCAGATGAATATTCTTCTGAATCCGCGTCCGGATCGAGGTCCCGTAGTAAGTCTTCAGCTCCTGGTTCATCATCGCCAGCGCTTCGCTCAGCCGTCCGGTTGCGGCTAACGTGTGGCCTTCCACTTCGATCGCCGCGCCCAGGGCCAGTGGCACGCTCGGCTCGGCGTCTAACGGACGTTTCTTCAGCTCCGCCGCCACCAACTTCCGGGTCGCGGCCGCATACGCCGACGCCTTGTCCCAAAGCTTGTTCGCCTGCGCCCCTCGCCCTAACCAGGAATACGCTTCCACATACTCCGGCGTAACCCCTTTCGCCTCCCGATAAGCGCGCAACATCTGTTCCCCTCCGGCGAAATCTTTCGCGCTGAGAGACGCCCGAACGGCGGTCACCAGCTGTGCCGGCGCGACCAGCGCAAAAGCAAGCAAAAGAACAATGGGGCGAAGCATTAGCCTTAGCCTACCGCAGATCCCGCAGCCACTGAATCGATGCTTCCAGGTCTTCCCGCTCCTTCGCCGCCGCCCGCTCTTTCGGCACCAAGGCTCGAGTCGGCATGGGCTTGCCCTTCTCAGCCAGCGCCGCAAACCGCGCAAACTCCCACGCCGGCATCCCCCGGTAGGCATCCCAAAACTTCGGGTCAAGATAAGGAAAGGGCCGCGTCCCCGTCACAATGATTTCGAGCGATAACGCCTTGCCCGGGCACAACTGCGCGAACTTTTTCACCCATCCGCCCATGTCCACGTTGCCTTCGCCCATCCGCGTCCACTGCATCGCGGCACCCTCCGGCGTCCGCCATACCGCCGAATCCCGCACGTGGCTGGTCAACACATACGGCGCCAACGTCTCGAGCGTCACATGCGGATCCTCAATCGCCCAGGTCGGATTACCCGAGTCGATACACGCCCCCACTACGTCCTTGCCCGCCTCTTCAATCAGCATCTTCAACTCGCGCGCCTGCAAATCCCCCCCGTGGTTTTCTACCGCAATCCGCTTGCCCGCATCCATCGCCCGGCTCCGCACCGCGCGCAACGTCTTCACCGTATTTTCAATGCTCTGCGCCAGCGGCGTCTTGCTCACCCGGTCCCGCCAATCGCCCAGCACGCAGCGCACGAGCGGAGCATTTACAACCTTCGAAGCCTCGATCATCTTCGTCAGTTGCTCCTCGGCCGTCCCCTGGGCCGGGTCAAACCGAACCGCCGTCGGGCAAATCGAAAGCATGCCGATCTCGACTTCAATGCCGAACCGCTGCGCATGCGCCCGGACCTTTTCCAAGTGGCTCTTCTCCAATCCGCCCAAAAATCGGATCTCCGAAAAATGGACTACCTTCGCCCCCTGCTTCGCGCAGTAGTCGAGCAACTCAAACGGGCTCCACCCCTGCGATCGCAAACTGAACAAGTCGATGCCAAATTTCACGGGAAACATACCTCCCTGCGCTAGTAAGGGACCAGCAGCCATCCCAGCCAAAAACGAGCGACGAGAAACCATATTCGCTAACCTCGCAATAATCCGGCCATCTCTGCAATCCGATCCACGGATTGCTCCCGATGCAATCGATAATACAACCTACCGGCGCAGCCCGCCCCGAGAGCCTCCAAAAATCCCTCGCCGTGCGCCGGATCGCCCGTCACTCGCAGCAGCGCCCCAAACTGCCGCGCCGTTTCCTGCATCTCGCGCACCCGCTCCCGCAGTTCCACCAACGGCTTCCCTTTCGCCTGCCATTCCACCCGGCCAGCCAACTCCGTCCAAGACGTGCCAGCCAGGTAGGGCCCCAGGGCCTCCATCGTCTCCGGATATGCCTCCCCCGGTTTTGTCCCCAAGTTTACCGTCACCGCCTGCACTTGGATATCCTCATCCCGCAGCGCCCGTAGACCAACCCGAATCTCCTCCGCCGTCGTCAATCCCGGGCCCGCAAGGTCCCAGTTGATGTCCATCAAGCTCGACGCATTCCGGGCCGCGCGGACCGCCGCCAAATCCGCCGCCGCCACCCGCGTCACTCCCATCGCGCTAAACCCTTCCCGCCATCCGTTCCGCACCGCTCCCCACGACACTTCCTGCCGGTTGTCCACCTCCAAAGCCGCCACGTTCAACCCGAATTTGCGCAACACAGCCCGGTACTGGCCGAACGCTTCGTCCGGGTTCCGCACCGCCGCCACAAACAGCGACTGCGTTCCCTGCGGTCGGGGCTTCACCCCCCGGTCCAACGACTCTAAATAGGTTGTGATCGCCGTTCCGTCTCCCGGGCCGAAAGGGATCGCGTTCACCACCACCTCCATCCCGCTCGGCGTTCGCATCCGCCCAATCAAGATCGGCTTCGGAAACAAAGCGCTGGCCGGGGAACTGGCTGAGGCGATATGCAACAGCCAAGGGTCCTTGGCGTCAATGGCTACATAGAAGGTCTGCGGCGCTCCCGGGTCGGCCACCAGCGCCCAGGGTTTCACCACAAAACTCTCAAAGTTCACCGACGTCAGCCGAGCCGCCAGTTGATGCCGGGCCGCCTCGCTCATCGGTAACCGGCCCGTCACTTGAAACACCAGATCCGCCAAGGCAGCCCCTTCGGCCGCTCGTATCGGTAACGTCAGGGGAACCTGAATCATAGCTCTAGCTTCTTCAGATACTCCCGGAAGTCGCTGCCCAAATCGTAACGCTTTAACGCCAGCTCCACCGTCGCTTGCAGGAAGCCCAACTTGTCCCCCGCATCAAACCGCTTTCCTTCAAACTTGAATCCGTAGATCGGGCGGCTCCGCAGCAAATGCTTCAGCGCATCGGTCAATTGAATCTCGCCACCCTTACCCGGCTCAATCGATTCAATTGAGGTGAAAATCTCCGGCGTCAGAATGTAACGGCCGACAATCGCCAAGTTCGATGGAGCATCCTCCCGCTTGGGTTTCTCCACCATGTTCCGGATGCGGAACAAGCGCCCGCTCACCCCTTGGTGATCAATCGGCTCGGCATCCACCACTCCATAGTTCGAAATGCTCTCCGGCGGAACCTCCATCAGCGCCACCACAGACGCTCCGTAAAACTCGTAAATATCGCTTAACTGCCGCAGACATGGAATTTCGGCGTCAATAATGTCATCCGACAACACCACCGAAAATGGTTCGTTTCCCACCAATTCCTTTGCCCGCAACACCGCGTGGCCCAAGCCCAGCGCTTCCTTCTGCCGCACATAACTCACATCGATCATGTCGGAGATACTCCGGACTTGATGCAGAAGCTCTTTCTTCTGCCGGGCCTCCAGCAAATGCTCTAGTTCGAAGCTGACGTCAAAATGATCTTCAATCGCGCTCTTTCCCCGACCGGTCACGATAATAATGTTTGACATCCCGGAATGCAGCGCTTCTTCTACGCCGTATTGGATGAGCGGCTTATCGACCAACGGCAGCATCTCTTTCGGCATCGCCTTCGTTGCCGGCAAAAAGCGCGTCCCTAATCCCGCGGCAGGAAAAACCGCCTTACGTGGTTTCGCAATCATTCGATACTAGGTCTCCTCAATTACGATCATCCCTAACTCCAAACCGCCAGCGGTACTAGAACGGACTAGCCTCCAGTACCCCTTCAGAGCAGTTGCGCCTAAGCATTTGCCCCCGCAGACTATAGTAGCCCTACTTCCCATGGACAGATCGGATTCCTATCACTGGCGCTCCCGCGAGGTCGCTCGCCTTCTCTCTCTACTCGAGTCGGAGCGCCGTTACTATCAGGATATCGTGACTCTGCTGCCGGCTCCAATCGCCTTGATTGATGCCCAAGGCCAATTCATCTCCGGCAACCGCGCCTTCCTGAAGCACTTTAAGGTCGGAGCGGCGGAACTCGCCGCCCTGGGAGTGGCCCGTCTCCTCCCCGGCCTGCCTCTCACCCCTGGCCTTCATGACGACTGGGAACTTTTCCGCCTCCAGCGCTGGGATGATGAGTCCTCCGACCTTGTCCTCGTCCAGCGCACCGGCAACGCCCCTCCGCCCCCTGCGCCAGACCCGGCCATGGAAGAGCGGGCCGCCAACCAGGCAGCCACCGTCTCCGCTGCCCGCCTCGCCGGCCGCGTCCTCCACGAAGCCAACAATCTCCTCATGGTCCTCTCTGGCTACGGCGAAGAAATCCTGGACGCCCTCCCCTCCGGCAGCCCACTGCGCGAGGATATGCGCGAGATTCTTCGCTCCACCGATCGGATCAAAGGCATGTCCAGCCAATTGCAAGCCTTCGCCGCACCCGCCAAGGCCGTCAAAACGTCCTTTGATCTGGCCACCTTCCTTCGCAGCCTCGCGGCCCGTGAGCCCCTCGTCTCCGTCGGGTCGGAAGCCCCCCACTTCTCCGTTACCGCCGACCGCGGCCAGCTCGAACAAGTTCTCCTCACCCTCGTCCGCTACGCCCAGCGGCCCCTCCAATTCGAAGCGCAACTCCCGGCCATTCTGCTGATCCACGGCTTCTCCCGCGCTCTCCGAGAAGACCTCGAACTGCTCAGCCCAGCGGCTCGCCAGTCGAACGGCGCTCTTTCGGCCATTCCGGCCTTGCTCGGCGAATCCCGCATATCCTGGCGGATTCTCCCCGCCGCGGAGGGCTCCAGCCTCCAACTCCACTTCTCCGCCGATCCCGCGCCGATCG
>JBKJLJ010000936.1:0-3837 GCA_046597015.1 Bryobacteraceae bacterium | reverse complement strand
CTTTCGGCGAGATTTTCATCAAGGTCGCCTTCGCCGTTCGTCCTCTCCGGCCTATCTCTCGGCGGCATGGCCGTGGCATCGGGCTCCTCGCCACCGCCTTCAAGCTAAAATAACGGGTAGTGCAATTTCGTCTGGGCCTTGTGCTCTCGGTGCTCACGGCCGCCCTGTGGGGCTCTCTCCCCATCGCTCTCCGGCCGGTCGTCGAAGTCGTCGATCCCGTCACCGTCACCTGGTGTCGCTACCTCATCGCAGCCGTCGGCATGGGAGCCCTGCTCGCCTACCAGGGTCACCTCCCCACCCGGCAGAACTTCGCGGAAGGTCGCTGGCTGTTCCTCCTGATCGCCCTCATCGGCTTCGCCGCCAACAACTTCGGCTTCCTCTGGGGCCTCCGCCTCACCACCCCCTCCACCGCCCAAATCGTCATCCAACTCGCCCCGCTGCTCGTCATCTTCGGAGCCGTCCGCTGGTTCGGCGAGCATTTCGGTGCCTGGCAATGGGTCGGTGTCGGCATTCTCCCCGTCGGCCTCCTCGTCTTCTTCCATCAAAAACTCACGGGTTTCTCTGACTCCTTCGGCCTCGGCCTGCTCGTTCTCATCGGCAGTGCCTTCCTCTGGGCCAGCTACGCCCTCGCGCAAAAACGCCTCATCCGCGACATGAAATCGGTCGCCATCATGGGTATCATCTACGCCGCCGGCACCGTCTTGATGCTGCCCGCCATCCACCCCTCCCATCTCGCCGCCCTCGATTCCACCCGCTGGTGGTTTCTCTTCTATTGCTGTCTGAACAGCCTCGTCAGCTACGGTTGTTTCTCCGAAGCCCTCGCCGTCTGGCCCGCCTCCCGCGTCTCCGCCGTCGTCGCCACGACGCCCTTATTCACCGTCGTCTTCACCCGCCTCGCCGCCTACCTCTGGCCCGGCTACATCGTCCCCGAAGCCCTCGACTCGCTCAGCCTCACCGGTGCCGGCGTCGTCGTCCTCGGCTGCATTCTAATGGCCCTCCGGAAGTAGAATGGTTGCATGCGCTCCTGGCTCCTCCTCCTCCCGGCCCTCCCCCTCCTAGCCGTCGAACCCACCTGGCGAGAAGTCCAACCCATCCTCGAACGCCGCTGCGTCCAGTGCCATCAGAAAGGCGAGGTTGCCCCCATGGCCTTTACTTCCTACCAAGAAGCCCGCCCCTTCGCCAAAGCCATCCGCCAGGCCGTAGCCGTCACCCAATCCATGCCCCCCTGGCACGCCGCCAAGGGCTCCCATCCCTTCCGCAACGACCGCTCCCTGTCCCCTTCTGAAATCAAAACTCTCACCACCTGGGCCGACACCGGAGCCCGCGACGGCCAAGCCGCCAGCCCCTCATCCGCTGCCGCCGGCCCCAGCCAATGGAAGCTCGGCCGCCCCGACCGAACCGTCAAGGTGCCCGGCTTCGTGGTCCCCGCCTCAGGGCAACTCAACTATTCCTTCCTCATCGTCCCCCTGAACCTGAACGAAGACACCTGGATCCGAGCCGCCGAATTCCGCATCGACCAGCGCGGCGCAGTGCATCACATCAACGCCTTTGTCCGCCCCCCCGGCTCCAGCTATTTGGCCGATTTTCCGAAGAACGAAATCTTCTCTCCGACCGTCGCCCAGCGCGCCAAGCGCCACGCCAGCGAGCGAGTCTTCGATCGCCGTCAGATGCTCCTCGGCTACGAACCCGGCTACGAGCCCATGCCTTGGCTAGCCGACGGAGCCAAGCTGATCCCAGCCGGTTCCGACTTGGTTCTCGAGATGCATTTCAACCCCAACGGCAAGGCGGTCACCGATTTCAGCGAATTCGGCCTCTACTTCGCCTCCGCCGCTCCCAAACACAGAATCCTCGCCATCGACACCCTCCGCGACCTGGATTTCGTCATTCCACCCCAAGCCGCCGGGTTCCTCTCCCAAGCTCAAATGACGATGGAGCGCCCCGTCCGTCTCCTGTCGATCCAGCCCCACATGCACGTCCGCGGCAAGAACATGAAGGTGCAAGCCATCTACCCGGACGGCCGCAAAGAGACGATCATCGATGTCCCCCGCTACGACTTCAACTGGCAGACGACCTATGTCCTGGCCAATCCCATCGACTTACCCCAGGGCACCCGCCTGGAGTCCACCGCCGGCTTTGACAACTCCGTCAACAACCGCTTCAACCCCGACCCCGCCGTCGCCGTCAAGTGGGGAGACCAGACCACCGACGAGATGCACATAGCCTTTCTGGAGTTAGTGATCGAAGCCACCGGAGACCCTGAAAAGCTCTTCAAGACCGTCCCCAAAATGGTCGGCGCCCCGCCCCCCAGCCGCTAATGCACCGTCGGCCGCAGCACCGAACCGCGCACGTCAGTAAGCGGATCCTAATAACGACGCCACTTGCAGCGACAGCACCCAACCGCGCGCCCCGGGGAGGATTCTACTAACGACCGCACTTCCGGCAACCTGCACCGAACCGCGCGCGTCAGCAAGCGGACCCGAATAACGACGGTACTTGCAGCGACAGCACCCAACCCCGCGCACCGGAGAGGACTCTACTAACGACCGTACTTCCGGCAACCTGCACCGAACCGCGCGCGTCAGCAAGCGGACCCGAATAACGACGCTACTTGCAGCGACAGCACCAAACCACGGGCGCCGGCGAGGATTGTACTAACGACCGTATTTTTGCAAGTAAGAACCGACTCGGCACAACCCAATGCTCCCCAACCCGGGTCCAGTCCCTAACTAGCTACCAACCGCACCGCATCCCACCCCACCGGCCTCTGCTCCTCCAAACTCAAGTTAACCGCCAAACTCGGCCCCGCCGTACGATACCCAAACAGCGCATCCTCAAAAAACGGCTTCCTCGTCTTCACCGCCGTCAAAAAATTCCGCATGTGATCATAATGCGCATTATGATCCCGCGGAGGCGTATACCGTTCCTGCCGATTCGGCCGCATCCCATCCGCCGTCGGCTTCGACGCCGGATACTTCTTCCGATACTCCGCCACATACTGCCTCTGCGTCTTCTCCGCAAACGTATCCACCGTATATCCCGGCTCCGACTCCCGCGGCGTCCGATCAATCGTCACCCCGCTCATCGTCGCCTCCATCGTCCCCTCACTCCCCACAAACTTCAACCCAAACCGCTCCGGTGGAGCCGCCCCACTCGCCAAATTCACCCGCAAAGCAAACGTAAATCCCGGATAATCCATCATCGCCAACACCACGTCCGGAGCGTCCCGCCCATCCTTCCAATACCGCACCCCGCCCGTCGCATAAACCCGGCTCGGCCCCGTACTCCCCGTCGCAAAGTGCAACCCCGTCAACAAATGCACGAACAGGTCGCCCGCCACCCCCGTCCCATAATCCTTATAATTCCGCCACCGAAACAGCCGCACCGGCTCAAACGCCCGCTTCGGCGCGTTCCCCAAAAACGTCTCCCAGTCGATATTCGCTTCGGTCGCATCCGTCGGCAAACTGTACTGCCAAGCCCCGATCGCCGTGTTCCGATCGAGCCAAGCCTCCACCAAATTCAACTCCCCCAACGCCTTCTGCTGCAGCAACTGCCCGGCCTTTGCGAACACCAGTGAACTCGCATACTGGCTCCCCACCTGCAAAATCCGCCCCGTCTCCCGCTGCGCCTGGATCAACTTCGGACCCTCGGCAAACTTATGCACCATCGGTTTCTCGACGTACACATCCTTGCCCGCCCGCAACGCCGCCTCCGCAATTGCCGCGTGCCAATGGTCCGGCGTAGCCACAATCACCGCGTCCACGTCCTTCCGCGCCAACACTTCGCGATAGTCCCGCGAAGTATAAACCTGGCTCCCCCACCGCTCCTTCGCCCGGTCCA
>JBKJLJ010000419.1:0-3153 GCA_046597015.1 Bryobacteraceae bacterium | reverse complement strand
GATCGAGCCGTCCTAGATGGCTAATAGCCGACTATACATCCAATGTGCGGAGTTCCGGGGCTTTGCGCGCTATTGTATGGATAGTAGCGACTATACATCGACATCGCGGAGTTCCGGGCCTTTGCGGGAGGCTCGAATCCGGCCACTAGACATCACAGCCCCTATCGCCGCCGCGCGATTGACAGGCAGGATCAGGGCCTTGGTCCGTCCGCCGGCGCTCTTGATAATGCATAGTCCGCTTTCTTCTCGTAGCTGCGGACTACTCGCGGCTGGGGCCGACCCTCATTACTTCCCACGGGCGGAGGACCCAACGCATTGAAAGTGCGTGTGAAGCAGCGACCGGCAGCTAGGCTAAGTCGCTTTCGAGTCACCAATTGGAACGCCAATGTATCGCGACTTCGTATAACACGCAGTTCCGTCCTCCCGTGGCTGGGGAGTAGCGCTCGTAGCGGGTCGGTCCGGTCGTTTGCCGATCGACGCCCGCACCAGTCGCGACACCAATTCATCGTCCGTCTCGTTGGGCAGGCGCTCGTTGGCGATCTTGGTGGCGAGCTCATCATCTACCGGAACATCCCACAGCCCGTCGGCCCGACCGGTCGTCGAGCAGACGAAGTTAAGGCCCTCCCAGGGCCTGTTCCTGGATAAGCTGCAGTGTGTGGTCGCTCATCTTGATCATGGGCATGACCGTCTCCCTACTCTCGAGGCGACGGGCACAACGCTTGCTCGGGTCGATAAGTCGGGCCCTGCCGTGTCGAGGTTCGTCGCGCTTGGTGGGGCTTTGCGCGAGATGCCGCGCGTTCCAGGACAAACCGAGCGAAATTCCTCCGCGTTGGGCCATCTGAAAAGATGGCTTTAGCGACGATGTTGCGAGCACTGGTTGCAAGGTTGGCGCCATCCTCCGCAAGCATCGGCAGAATAGGGCGTTCAGCTCGTAGATTTTGGTAGTCAGTGGTCCACTATGCACACCACTTCCCAGTTTCCGTGGCTCTCCGGGCGAGGCTGCAGTGGTCCACTAGATATCCAGTGGTCAACTGCCGCGGGCGCATTGATGCGCAAGGTCAGCCGGATGGCTCGACTGCCGGCGTGGTGGTCGTATGATACCCCCTCGTTTTCCCCAATAGCTGGAGACTACTCGCGGCTGGGGCCGACCCTCATTATCTGCCACCGGCGGAGGACCCAACACATTGAAGTGACCGGCGCAATGGCGACCGGCAGTTCAGCTATGTGGTTTGCGCTGCCACGAATTAGAACGCTATCCAAATAGCGTTGCGTAAACCGACTTGTGTGAGTGGCCGCGGACCTAAGTTGCTCGGACGGAAGGAATTCGCGAAGACTTGGCTGCCGTGGCTGTTCAGCGACGGGCTTCTGGCCACAGGCTGTATTGTGGCCCAACAATGACTGTTGATGACGACCTTGGCAGCCAGGCGTTCTCGGACTACTCCGATATCGAAGACGGAGGTCTGGAGTCGTTATGGTGTCACCTCAAACGCTGAGCGAGAACGATCGGCGACTTGTTGCTGCATGGGCTGCCGACTGCGCCGAACGCGTGCTCGGGGTCTTCGAACAGGAGCGGCCGTCCGATAACCGGCCGCGTGCTGCCATCTTGCGAGCCAGAGCTTTCGGTCGCGGCGAACTGGTCATCAGTGAGGAGATCAGGCGACGCTTTGCATATGGCGGTGCCGCCCGTGAGGCGAAGTCTCAAGCCGGCGCGGCCGCCGCGAGGGCTGCCGGTCAGGCTGCTGCCGTCTGCCATATGGGAGCACACGCACTCGGAGCCGCAGGGTATGCAGCCAAAGCCGTCGGCCTGGTGTCACCGAACCATCCGGACGCTTCTGCTGCCGAAGTTCGGTGGCAGCTTGCGAGGCTAACGGAAGAGGTCCGAGCCGCCTTGCGGGGGTTGCCGCCAATCGGCGAAGACCGGTCAGGGCCGCTCGGGCCGGGATTGCTCGCATCGGGCGAGTTGGGTGCGATTATCCGCAAGCTCCAGCACGGCATCGCAAGTTGACCCGCAACAGTGACCGCTTCTGACTTACAGCAGACAAGCGAACATGTGTTACATACTCGGCCAGCTTCAACCGCGACGTCTATCGCCTACGACCTGTCCGACCGGCTAGACTCGTGCGGACGTGCTTTTCCGCCTGCTCGAAATGCCCTCGATCTCCTCGCGAAGCATGTTCTCGATGACATCGGGATCGCTCTCCACTGCGAGGGACTGCTCAAAAAGCGACCGGGTATCGCGAACATTCTGGACCTTGCCGTGCATAGCCTCCTCCAATGGAGGAAGGGCGTCGGGAATGCGGGCAAGAAGGCCGAGCGCTTCGCCGTACCTCAGCCATTTGATTTCGCCTTCGCCTTCGCCAGCCGCTGCCTAGACGCCTTATCCTTTTCGGCCAGCTCATCCCTTGTCAGCCAAAGCGAGACCGCGACGGTGTCGAACACCCCCGATCTTTTGCCGGCTGCTGGTCGGCTCACATAAGGCATGCCGTCACGGGGCGATCGATGGTCTTGACGTTGCGCCCGAAAAACCGGGCCAGCTCTTTCCGGTTGCACCGCAACAGGACGCTCCCCCGCTGTGGGGCTGGGTGGTGGCGCCCGCCAGCGCCGTGGTGGGGCGTACGCGACATATCCCGCCCGGAGGAAAGCATGACGTCGGAGACTTAAGGGCCGGTAAAAGGCTACGACCGGCGCGTGAGCCCTACCCCCCGGCAGTGGCCGCCCATTCGCATAGGCCGCATCAATCGGCACAAAGCCCCGGAAATCGCGCCGCGGTCCAATTGTGCCGACTGATCCGGCAGATGGGGGGACTGGCGGCCACTGTGGGAGGCAAACGAGAGGGAAGTGCATTCCCTCTCGACCACCTCCTAAGCCTCGGAAATGTCGAGGCTTTGCAAAGTCCGCTTTTCGCGCTTCCCTCTCGAGGCCTCGACTGGCGCCGGCCTTTAGAGTCGAGCGTTCAGGAGGATGCACCGACTGGCGGCGGCTATCGCAGTAGGCATAGGGAGAAAAGTCCGTAGCTGCTGGCTAACTGCGGGCTGAGGCCGACCCTCATTACCCTGCCACCGGCGGAGGACCCAACGGATTGAACACTCGGGCTGAATGGCTACCGGCAGTCCGGCTAAGTGAACAGAGTGAGAGCATCGTTCTAATTTATGC
>JBKJLJ010000338.1:0-10772 GCA_046597015.1 Bryobacteraceae bacterium | reverse complement strand
CTAAAGGTGCTTTCGTGCTGCGCCACGGAACCTGGAGGCAGTACAGCACAGAGGACGGGCTGATCTGGGACGACTGCGATGGGGAAGCCTTCTGGGCGGATGCGGACGGCAGCGTATGGATCGGGACCAGCGGCGGCCTATCCCACTTCCGGCCCCGGACGGGAAAGCAGCCGGAACCAGTCGCGGAACCGATCGTGAGCTCGATCGAGATCGGCAAATGGCCGAGGATGGTGAGGGTTTCATTCTCTTCGTTGCAGTATCCGTACGAGCAGGTAGTCCGATTCGGGTACCGGCTGGACGATGGACCCTGGACGGAGACGACGGAGCGCTCGGTCTCGATCGCCGGGATGGGTCCAGGCCGGCACCGTTTAGAGATCCGGTCGCAGATTCGCAATGGTCCGTTTTCGCCGAAGATCGCGGCGGCTGAATTCTCCGTTGAGCCACTGTGGTGGGAGACTTGGTGGCTCCGGAGTCTGGCAGCGGTCCTTTCGGCGGCCCTCCTTTACGGAGGCATATTGTGGCGCCAGCGGGCGCTGCGAAGGCGAAACGTCGAATTAGAACGCGTGGTGAAGGAACGAACGGCAGAACTACAGGCCGAACGTGCCAGGGCGGACGCGGCCAGTGAAGCCAAGGGACAATTCCTGGCTACTATGAGCCACGAGATCCGCACCCCTTTGAACGGTCTGCTCGGGTTGACCAGCTTGCTCGAGGGTATGCGGGACCCCGTGGAATCGAAAGAGACGTTGGGGCTGATCCGATCTTCCGGTCAGATGCTGCTGGGGGTGATCAACGACATTCTCGACTTTTCGAAGGTGGAAGCCGGCAAGCTGGAACTGGATATCGCGCCCTTCGAGCTCCGCGGCACTTTGGAACAGGCGGTGGGATTGTTTCGGGCGACCGCGGCCGAGAAGCACGTGCGTCTGAATCTGGCTTTGGCGCCCGATTTACCCCTCTGGGTTGCCAGCGATGAAATCCGCTTGCGGCAGGTGGTCCAGAACCTGATCTCGAACGCGCTGAAGTTCACCAAAGCGGGGGAGGTTGTACTTTCGGCGGAGGTAGAGGGGCGAGAGGAAGATTCGACCGCGATCCGGATTGAGGTTCGGGATACCGGCATCGGTATTCCGTCCGATCGGATCACGCTCCTGTTTTCGTCGTTCAGCCAGGCGGACGCCTCGATTAGCCGCCACTACGGAGGGACCGGTCTTGGACTGGCGATTTCCAAACGCCTGGTTGAGTTGATGGGCGGCACGATCGGGGTGGAATCGCAGCCGGGCGTCGGCACGACGTTCCGGTTCACCCTCCAGATGGGCCAGGCAGCGGCTCCAGTGGCTGTACGGATCGACCGGCCCGGAATCCAGGATGTGAGCAAGCTGAGGGTGTTGTTGGCCGAGGACAACAAGGTGAACCAGATCGTGGCGCTGAAACTGTTGCAGGGACTCGGCATCTCCGCCACCTTGGCCGAAGATGGCGCGCAAGCCATCGCGGCGGCCCTGCAGAATACCTACGATCTGATTCTGATGGACGTCCAGATGCCCGATGTGGACGGCATTGCGGCAACCCGTGCGATTCGCACCCGGCTGACCGCGGACCGGCAGCCGTTCATCTGCGGACTGAGCGCGCATGCAACGGTCGACTTCCAGAAACTGTGCGAGCGTTCCGGGATGGATGGCTACTTGACCAAACCACTGGATTTCGAGAAGCTCCGGAAGCTGCTGGTGGAGCGTTCTTCCCAAATCGAGGTCTAGTAATTTCCTCTCGTTGGTGCGAGGCTTCGTGGATTTGCTGCTGCAAGGGTTGCACTGAGCAGGGGCGGCGTTGGGATCGTGGGCCGGTGAGGGCCTTTTGAGGAACCGCGCACAACGGACTCGCTACGGCACGGCAGGATGGGCGAGTTCCTCGCCCCTTGGTGCCGCGCCGGAGCGGCCTGTGCGCTTTCGAGGAACGGCGGGCAACGGAAACCGGCGCGTGCGCGATGGTGACCTCCGCGGCTTTACGCGTGCCCAGTGTGGCGACGAACCATCCTTCGTTGAACCTGTCACGGCCGAGATCCTCGAAGCCGTAAAACCACTGCCACCATGACCGCGCCGAAGCAAGCCCCGGAGCCGAGGAGTTGCACGATGTCTACCGTGCGATAGAATTCGAAGCTCGGGCTTTGCGTCACCCGGTAAAATCCGGCCAAGCCGATCATCAACGGAATAATGGATATGACTATCGGAGGACGTTTGCGATCAACCATGTTGTTCCTTTCGAGAGAAGCGGACTATCGTTCGTAGGGCCTGTTCTCGTCTGATGAGAGTATACAGCGGGAGTTTACAAGGGCGGCGTTCAGCGGGCTTTGGCGCCGGGCCAACCGAAAGGCATCCGTCTGGTGGTGTAAGGCCTATTTCGCCCAACTTATGTCGCCGTGCGAGCCGAGTGGGCCTGGAGGCTTGACGCTGCGGCGGTCCGGTGAGAACCGGGCGGTGGGCGGTAAATGAGCAATTCCCATTAAAGCCGGTAACAGTCGGGTGGATGGGCTCCTCTTTCGTACTAGGAGATCCTCCCTATGAACGAAAGCAATGATAAGTGCGCTCACCCGAGTTGCCAATGCCGCGCGATGACCGGTAGCAACTTTTGCAGTACCTTTTGCGAAGGTCAAGGTGAGACGTTAGATATTTTGTGCGGCTGCGGCCACAATGGATGTGCCGAGGCCCTACCTTGGGTTCCTGAGATCGCTCCCGCAGTCTAAACCAGGAGAGCCACGGCTTAAGGAAGCGACGTCTCGACTTCGGCGGTTCGTTTACTGGGAGCGGGCCCGAACAAAGAAGTGCACCAAGCTGTTGGCCTTCGGTTCTCCGCTCACGGCTTCCATTCGAGATTGGGATCAGCCAATTGAACATGGTGAGTTGTTTTCGTCGGTGGCGGAAACGGAGTGAACGAGAAAAGGGGTCCGCGCGAGAGCGGATTACTTTTCGTTTCCGTGCCGCAAAACTTACTGGCGACGGCGACGGGCAAACGCGATCGCGGCAATACCCTTGCTGAACATGGCGTAGGTGGAAGGTTCGGGAACGGCATTGTCGGCTGTACCGACAACGAGCAAGCCCATCGGGGTGCTCTCGGTGCCGCCGTCGACGGCAGTAGCGCTTAGCGTGGAACCGGCCGAGAAGTTGCCGGTCAAGGAACGGGGTGCACCGGCTCCTGCTCCGAAGCAATTGCTGGTCGGGCGCGGATTTCGTACTGGTACTTATTGATATTCAGTACCAGCCTAACGCCCCTCCTTGGCTTCCGGTCAGAGCCTTTCCGGACGGCATCGAGCAGTTTCCCCGCCCAAGGATTGCGGTCGGTCCAGTTCCATGTTTCGGGCCCTTGGATGTAATGGACCCCTCGATGCCGGTCTCCCCGCCCCGACGGCGTTCGAGAAAAGACTGAAGAACGTCTCCACAGTGGAACCGGCTTCCCTCATCGCCAGCGCCTCCGGTCACCACCGACGTCTTTATGGGGTATCCATATCAAGGTCGATCTCGGGTTTTCGGAAGTAGAACGGAATGGAGGAACCGCCGAACAAAGGGAATTCCAGCTCCCGAGATGGGTCGAACATCCACTTGGCTTCGTTCCAGTCGGCGAGTCCGGCCAAGGCCGCTTGCCCGGATATTGCCAGCAATTTACGCCGCCCGAGGAAGGGGTGGGACGCGATCGTGTTGTTTTCCGCCATGTGGAATCTCCTTGCCCTTGCGATCGGGCGGAAGAATGCCCGTTTAATTGTTCCTTCCGAGGAATAGGCGCACAACAGTCAGACTCCGGCGCAGGGGCCGGTGAAACTCTGCCGCTGGCGGCCCCGGTCGCTGCATCTGGTTTGGTATGACTTACGCGCGGAGCCGGCTTTGGTTGGGAATTACGGGCGTCGGCATGTGGACGATGATTGCCGCGACCGGGATCTGGCAACAGTGGCATGCCCCCGTTTCTTTGGGATCCCGAGGGGCTGACCTGCTTATGCTGGCCGCGCTTTACATTCTGATCCAAGCTCCCTTCGATTGGCTGGGCGGGTACTACCTGCCGAAGCGATTCGGCCGGGTGCGGAGTTCGTTCGCGGGCTGGGCGAAAGGGGTCGCGGCGCAGGGGATCTGCTGGGTGGCGGCTTCCTCCGTTCTATGGTGGGCCGGTGACGCTTATGGCCGCGCGGGCGCGGTGGCCGCGATGAGCGTAGTCCTGTTGACGCTCGTGATGGGCCAGGGTCTGCTGGCGGGGGTGGTCGGCTCCGTGCGGACCGTTTCCCAAGAGGGCGACATGGACTTGGTGGCGGCGGGAGATCCGGCTTTTGTGGGGGGCTGGGTTGGTCTGGGGCCGACGCGGAGGCTGCTCATGCCGGTGACCTGGCCAGCGGAATGGCGTGCGGTGCAAAGGGTGAGGCGGAGCGGTGTGATTGGGAATGGAGCGCGGACGGCCGGGTTGGCGCTGGCGGTGGCCTTCAATCTGGCAGGCCTGCTGGGCAGCCTCGCTTGGACACCCGGGGCCGGCTTCTCGACGACGGACGGCTATTTGCGCCTTGTGTTCGGCTTTACTCTATGGTCCTTCGCTGGATTACTCTTGCTGCCGAGTCTGTCGAGGCCGGCCGTATTTGCGGCGGACCGGTTTGCGGCGGGGCGGGGCATCGCTTGGGAGACGACCGCGCGAGGACTCGACGGACAGCAGGATGACGAACCGGCGCGATCCAAGTGGGTTGAGCGGATTTTTCATCCGGTGCCGTCGTTGACGGCGCGATTGCGGAGTGGAGGTAGCGGACCCGGGGCTTGGCAGGCGGCTCGTTTGGCTTTGTACCTGAGTTGGAGCGTGCCGGGACTCTTGAGCCGGTCGGTGCACTGCAATGTGGGTCGCCCGGATGTCTGGGTGTTGTTTCCCGGGGATTGAGGTGCGGGGAACATTTCGCGGTGTATAAATTTGGATTTCTGCCGATGGTAGGTATGAGGAAGGATTCCATTTTGAATAGACGACATTTTTTTGCGCTGGGTACCGCCTTGGGATTCGCCCCGGGCTCGTTGCTGTTGGCGGGAGAGCAGGATTTCTGGGTGGTCAACCGGACTGGTTTTACCATCGATGAGATCCAGGTGACGCCGCACAACTCGAAAGATTGGGGCGACGACATTTTGGGCAAGGACTCGTTAGACGATGGCGAGAAAGTGGAAATCGTTTTCCGCCGTAAGGAGAAAGCCAAGCTTTGGGACCTTCGCGTGGAAGACGAAGACGGGGAGGAATACATTTGGTACGATCTCAACCTGCTCGAGATCAGCGAAGTGACGTTGTTTTACAAGAAAGGCAAGGCGACGGCAACCTTCAAATAGGACGGTGGCGGATGGATCTGCCGATCACGAAGTATCATCCGAATCCCGTTGCGACGGGGAGCGTGGAGGCAAATCCGGACCAACCGTGCCTCTGCTGCAACCGGATCCGCGGGTATGTTTACACGGGTCCAGCGTATGCGGAGAGGTTTCACTACCTCTCCGCATGTTTGTGCCCGTGGTGTGTGGCGGATGGTTCGGCGGCGAAGGCGTTTGGGGCCGAATTTACGGACACCGGGACACTGGACGATGTTCCGAAGGCGGTATTGGAGGAGTTGGTTAAGCGCACGCCTGGATTTACAGCTTGGCAGCAGGAGCAATGGCTTTGCTGTTGTCAGGATGCAGCCGCTTATTTGGGCCGGGCAGGGGCGGCCGAGTTGGCCGGCGAATGGGCCTGGGAAAAGACAGTGAACCGACGGCCTACGTGTTTCGCTGTCTTCACTGCGCGGCGTAGTTGGCCTATAGCGACGAGGCTTAGGCAAGAACCGCGGCGTCGATGGAGGCTAAGCGGACGGCAATCTTCGAAGACTGCTGGCTGCGGCCTTCGACGAAGTGGGTGCCGATGGCGGTGACGACCATGGGGATGGCTTGGCCCTTGATGTGAAGGGTGACGCCTTTCTTGGTCTCGAGGCTGGCCTTGAGAACGCCGAGGATGGAGTCAGCCTCGGCGGTGGCTTGGGCCGTGGCGAGGCTGGCGAATCCGGCGGTAAAGGTGAGGAGGGAGAGTCTTCTGTTCCTGTTGGTTTCCTTGTGTAGTGGCGGTGAGCTATACAGACGGGCGGAGGGGGGGAGTAAAATCGATCACGGATTATGTGCCGCAATATAAAAACGTTGTTTCCGCTGGACCCGCCGACCACGGACGAGGAGATACGGGCGGCGGCATTACAGTTTGTACGGAAGATTAGCGGGACGGTGAGGCCCTCGAAGGCCAACGAAGGGGCGTTTGGGAAGGCGGTGGAGGAGATCGCCGAGGCGGCGGGGAAGATGCTGCGAGCGCTGGAGACGAAGGCCCCGGCAAAGACCCGGGAGGAGGAGGCGGCGCGGGCGCGGGCGCGATTTGCGGCGCGGCGGAGTTAAGGTTTAGTCTTACTTGCGGGTCGTGGATTCGGGGTATCGAGTAACTCAGGCGAGGGATCGCTACCCCTGGTCACACCAGGAGTAGCGAGAAGATTAAGCGGTTAGGCCATCGCGACGGCGTCTATGGATTCGAGGCGGACGACGACTTTGGAAGATTGCTGGTTACGGCCTTCGACGAAATGATCACCGATGGCGGTAACGAGCATGGGGACGGCTTGGCCCTTGATGTGGAGGGTGACTCCTTTCTTCGCCGTCATGCTGGCGCGGAGAAGGTTCAGGATCCAGTCGCCGTCAGTGTTGGGCTGAGCGGCGGCGAGGCTGGCGGTGAGGCCGGCGGCGAGGGAGACGAGGGAGAGTCTGCGGGTCATTTTTTTAGTTCTCACTGAGTAAGGCGTAGGGTTGGGGTCATTTCGATCACGACCGATGGTATTAATTCCGGGAGCGGATTTTGATATCCCGGAAGGCAACGACGCCGTCGTGGATTTGGAGGGCGATGGGCGAGAGGCGGCGGGCCTGGCGACGGAGGGTGACCTTGCTTTCGGCGCGCTGGCTGAGGGCGAAGGAGGCTTCGGCGGCGGGGGAATCGAGATCCACGTCGATGACTTTCTCACCATCGAGCCAGTGTTCGATGTGGAGGCCGTGGGCGATGATGCGGGAATGGTGCCAGAGGTTGGGGGCGGCGGGGACGGTCCGTCGGGGAGCGACGTAGTCGTAGAGGGCGGCGCAGGAGTGGCGGGGGGTGGAGAGGGAGTCGGGGTTCGAGAGATCGTCGGTGATCTGGTATTCAAGGCCGCTGGGTTCGAGGCGGGTTTTATGGGCGATGGATTGGATGCGGTATTTGATCCCGGAGTTCGCGCCGGGGGCGGCGTTCCAGGAGAACGCAAGTTCGAAGTCGGTGAATTCGCGCTGGGAAAGGAGGTAGACCTGCTTGCCTTGGTTAGGGGTGGTAACGAGGGTACCGTTCACGACGGCCCAAGAGGGCGAGGGGGCGGGGGTTTCGCCGGCCCAGCGCCAGCCGGCGAGGGAGGTTCCATTGAAGAGGAGTTGCCAGCCGGCTTGGGCTTCGGCGGGCGAGAGGGAGTTGGGTTGGGCGGGGAGGAGCGGGGCAAAAAGGAGGCAGAGCAAAAGGCAGAGGAGGGCGGGGCGCATGGGCGTTAGAGTATCAGGGTTTGGCGCGCTGAAAGCGGAACTCTTGTTTTTTCTCGTTGCCGGAGATGGTGGCGGTGAGTGAGTCCGTGGCGGTGAGTTCGTAGGTGATGACCTTGGGGAAATCGTGGGTGGAGTTTTCGAAGACTGCTTTGGTGGGGGTGACGGAGGTGAGTTTGAACTCGGTGGGGGGGCGGCCGTTGGGTTGGGCGACATAGAAGGTTTCGCCGTTTTTTTCGATGATCCGAAGGAATTCGAAGGCTACCATGCGGCCCCCGGCGACGGTTCGGCTGACGCCGAGAAGGGAGTTTCCAGCGGGGGGGAACCAGTGTTCTTCGATCGCGGCACGGCCCATGGTTCCGGACCAGGTGCCGGCGAGCCAGGCGAGGGGGGACTGGGCGGCCACAGGGAGGGCGAGGCAGAGGAGAACTAAGCAGCGCATAGGAATGAGGATAACGAAGAAACGCGGGGCGTGGATAGGGCGAAGCTGGCCAGGAATTGGCGATGCCCCAGGCGGAAATTATAGGCTGAATTGGCGGAAATGGTGGTCGGCGTGGAGGAAGCCCCATCGCCGCCACTCCCAGGAAGACATGGTTCCAAAGACAGGATGGGGGGCGAAGGCAGACAGGTTTGGATCGGCGAAGCGATGGAGTAGGGAACGGAGGAGGGCGGTGTCGGTCTCGAACTGAGTGGGCGGGGTACCGGTGAGGAGCTGGTCCATTTCCGGCCGGGTGGCGTAACCCCGGGGCCATGGAAGGGGAAGGCGAAGGGCGATGATCTTGAGAATCGCCGGGGGCAGCGGGGCCGACCCCGGACTGGCGGTACGTTCCCCAAGCGCGAGGCGGAACGAATCGTTCAGATGGCAAACCATTTGATGAGGATTCATGCGCCCCCAACGCCGCGGGGAGGCGGGGGTGAGGCGGTCGAGGCGGTCGCAGGTATCACCCAGGACCCGGGGGCTGAGGAGGGTTTTCATAAAAGGGTCTCGGACCAGTTTAACGGGAGCGAAGGACCATGCGGGAGGGCGGTCGGCCGCCTTCCTGCTCGTTGTGCTACGCTGCCTCGCATGAGATGGATCCTGGCGGTGGGCGGTGTGATTCTATTGGGCGCGGTGGCGTTGACGGTGCGTCCAGGGAAGTTGACCGATGGCCGGTATCTGCTGCCGACGGGGCAGATTGTTGAGCCGGCGGGCACCGCCATTGAAGTGAACGATCGGCCGCTGGGGCTGACGCTGAGCCCGGACGGCAAGCGATTGGCCGTGGTGACGGGATCGAATTTTGCACCTCGGGCGTTGCATCTAGTGGATGTGGCGGGCAAGCGGGTGGCCCAGACGATCCCCTTGGGAGATAGCTTTGTCGGGGTAGCCTTCTCCGGCGACGGAGAGCGGCTGTTTGTGGGCGGCGGGCAGGAACAGGAGTTGAAGCTGTTTCGAAGGAACGGGGAGCAGTTTGTAGCCGACGGGGTTGTGAAAATGGACGGGGCGCCGAGCGGCGTGGCGGTCATGGGGGATACGGTGCTCGTGGCCTTGAACCAAAAACATGAACTGGGCATCTTAGACTTGACGAGCCGGAAGGTGGAGCGGGTAGCGGTGGGGAGTTATCCCTACACGGTGGTAGTGAGCGGGGGGAAGGCTTACGTCTCCAACTGGGGCGGCCGGCGGCCGGCGGTGGGCGACCAGACGGACGGGGTGTTTCCGGTGGTGGTGGATTCGCGGACCGGGATTCCGAAATCGGGGACGGTTTCGGTGGTCGATATTGCGCGACGAAGAGTCGAGAAAGAGATTGAAACCGGGCTGCATCCGAGCGCGCTGGCGTTGCGCGGAGAGCGGCTTTATGTGGCGAATGCCAATAGCGATTCCATCTCGGTGATCGATACGACTATCGACCGGGTGGTCGAAACTTTCGCGGCTCGGATCACGCCCAAGGCGCCGGTGGGCAGTGCGCCAAATGCATTGGCGGTGAGCCGGGACGGCAAGACGCTCTATGTGGCGAATGGGGCCGATAACGCAGTGGCGATCATCGACACGGCCAGCGGGAAAACGCGGGGCTTTGTGCCGACGGGGTGGTATCCGACGGCGGTTGCCTTGTCGGCCGACGAGAAGGCGATTCTGGTGGCCAGCGGGTACGGAGTGGGTTCACTGCCACCTTCGTATAAAAACCGCAAAGGGCTGATCACGGTGGTGGAGCAGCCGACGCCGCGGCAGTTGGCGGGGTGGACCAAGGCTGTGTGGCAAAACGACGCGGGGGAGTTGCATCGGGGCATGAAGGGCAAGATTGCGCCGGTGCAGCACGTGTTTTATGTGATCAAGGAGAACCGGACGTACGACCAGATTTTCGGCGATCTACCCCAAGGGAATGGCGATAGGAAGCTGGTGCACTTTGGCCGGGAGGTGACTCCCAACCATCACAAATTGGCCGAGGAGTACGTGCTGCTCGATAACTTTTATACGCCGGCCGATCAGTCCGCGCTGGGGCACCGGTGGTGTACCCAGGGGTACGCCAGCGATTGGGTACACAAGTACGGGAACGGGCGAAACGATCAGAACCCGATGCTGTTTGCGCCGAACGATTTTCTTTGGGACGCGGCGAAGGTGCATGGGGTGACGGTACGGAGCTATGGGGAGCGGGGGCTGAATACGATTGTGCCGGCGAAGGCGAGCTGGACGGACGTATATGAGGATTGGAAGAACGGGACGAAGAACGTGAAGATCACGCCACGGGCGCAGATTGTGGGCTTGCGGGGTGTGTATTCGCCGAACGTGCCAGCGTATGGGTTGACGGTGCCCGACCAAGTGCGGGTAGACCAATTTCTGGGCGAGTTTCGGGAGTTTGAAAAGAACGGCAATCTGCCGCGGCTAAACGTGATTCTGCTGCCGCAGGACCATACCAGCGGAACGTCGCCGGGCTTCCCGACGCCGCGGGCGATGGTGGCGGATAACGACCTGGCGCTGGGGCGGTTGGTGGAGGCGATTTCGAAGAGCCGGTACTGGAAGGATTCGGTGATTTTCGTCACCGAAGACGACGCGCAGAGCGGCCTGGACCACGTAGACGGGCATCGGACAATCGGGATGGTGATTGGGCCGTGGGTGAAGCGGAAGGTGGTAGATTCGACGTTCTACACGACGATCCACATGTACCGGACGATTCAACATTTGCTGGGCTTGCCGCCACAGAATCAGTTCGATCTGGCGGCGGAGCCGATGTTTCCGGTGTTTACGGGAAGGGCGGATTTGACGCC
>JBKJLJ010000954.1:0-10725 GCA_046597015.1 Bryobacteraceae bacterium | reverse complement strand
GAGCTGCTTGCCCAGGTGACTGGTTACCCAGGCCGCGCTGATTCCTAGCACCACCGCCAGGCCGACGACAAGAGTAGTCGTGACCGAAAGACGTTTTCCTGCAGACCAATGGGACATGCGAGTATTCTCCTGAAAATCCTGAAAAAATGAAAAGCGGTTACAGCGGCGAACCTATTCGGGCTGGAAGGGGAGCTTCAACGGGGTAATGGCTTGCCCCGGGCAGTGAGCAGGGCGCTGCCCGAATGCACCTGGCGTTCTACCGTCGCCGGCCGAAGAGAGGCCCAATCTCGCCAGGCACCGGAAGGCTGCATGGCGTGGCCGATTGCGGCGCCGGTTGGCTGAGAAGGACGAAGCGTTAACGATCATAAGGGTGTTTCTCTTTGACGCCGGCATCATGCTTTCCTCTAGCGTTAAAGGCCATATCGGTGGAGGAAGGGCGATCATGAGCGAGAATTACTTCCAACTTTTCCCTGCAACAACCTAATTCCGTACCGATATGCATAGAGAAAGACACACTGGCCAACCCTGCCAGACCCGCAGCGAGAGTGAATCGGAGACGCTTTTATGAACAACATGACCACAGAAAATAGTGATACCCGCGGCGCGGTGCCCCTGGCGGTGCCGGGCGCGGCCAAGGGCCCCAGCAAACACCTGATCTTTAGCCTGGGAAAAGAGGAGTTCGCCGTCCCGGTGGCTAAGGTTAAAGAGATCATCGGTATGCTCGAGGTGACGCCGGTACCCCATACCGCCGCATACGTCCGCGGAGTAATCAACCTGCGCGGCAAGGTGGTCCCGGTTATCGACCTGCGGTTGAAACTTGGGGTGCCGAGCGTGGAATACGACGAACGGACCTGCATCGTCGTCGTGCAGCCAGAGATGGCCAAAAGTGTGTTTTTGATTGGCGTAATCGTGGACGGGGTCAGCGAAGTGATGCCGGTACAGAGCTCCGACATAGAGAAGACCGAGACGTTTAGCCATGGCCTGATCTCTTCAGGCTATGTGCAAGGCGTCGCCAAGATCCGCGGCAAGGTGAAGATCCTGCTCGATCTGGACTGCGTGCTGGCGCAGTCCGATTTACAGCATTTGATGTAGTTCGCACCGAAAGACCCGAACAGAAGAGATGTCGATGAGGAGCCCCTGTGTCTGTAGAAGCTGATCTGCTTACTTGGATTGATTCATTAATCGTAGAAACGCTGGCGTTCTCTCCCGAAGAGGGGTTGCCCGGTGGAGCCCGCATGGCAGCCTTGGCGGAGTTGTGCGCCAAGATCTCTCCGGCGGCGATCGAGCTCGAAATGAAGGACACTGCGGCGTGCGCCGCGGCTCTCGGGCGGCAAATTCAATCTCCCGGGCCGAACTTCAGCGCCGTGCTGGAAGAACAAATCGAGCAGTTGCAACTGTACGCCGACACCGAGTTGTCGGCCCGGCTCTCCCGCCAACGCGTGGCAGCGGGTGGTTCGGCGGAACTGTTCCAGGACCTTTCGATGATCGGCGACTTCATTGGAGAAGCGCGCGAGCATTTGGAGACGATCGAGAAGGAACTGCTCCTTCTCGAGCAGTCCCCGCAAAATGCGGAGCCGATCCACGCCATTTTCCGGAGCTTTCACACGATCAAAGGTCTGGCGGGAATCTTCAACCTGGGTTCGACCCGCGATCTGGCCCACGAAGTGGAGACGCTTCTCGACTTGGTTCGCAACGGTGCGTTGCCGGCGACCCCGTCCCTGGTTGATGTGGTGCTGGCGTGTGCCGATCGGCTCGGCCTGATTGTGGATTGTCTGGACGAGGATCGCAGCGGAGTCTCGGTGGTGCTGCCCGATAACGGCGAACTGCTCGATCGGTTGCGGAACGAAATGATGCCACCCGACGAGGACGCCGTTGTTCCGGTGGGCGCCGACGGCGGCGGTGGAGCAACCGACACGGCCGAGGTGGCCGCCTCCAAGCGCCGCGGGGAATCGGCCAACGCGCACGTCAAGGTGGAGACCTCGAAGCTGGATTATCTCGTGGATATGGTCGGGGAACTGGTGATCGCGCAGTCGCTCGTGCAGCAGGATCCGTCGGTGATTCAACTGGGCGAGCCTCGGCTCGGGCGGAATCTCTCGCAACTGGGTCGGATTACGACCGACCTGCAGAAGATCGCGATGTCCCTTCGCGTCGTGCCGATTCGCCAGACGTTTCAGCGGATGCAGCGCGCCTTCCGCGACTTGGTGAAGAAGTCGGGCAAGCTGGCGGAACTGGAACTGGTCGGTGAGGACTCCGAATTGGACCGCTCGATTGTCGAGCAGTTGGCCGATCCGCTGATGCACATGATTCGCAATTCCGTCGACCATGGGCTGGAGGCACCCGGCGAACGGGAAAAGACCGGAAAATCGGGGACCGGTAAAGTGCGGTTGGTGGCCTCTCATCAGTCTGGAAATGTATTGATCGAGGTCTCGGACGACGGGCGGGGTTTGAACCGCACGAAGATTTTGAAGAAAGCGATGGAGAGGGGCTTGCTGGCCGAGGACGCCAATCCACCTGTCGACAAGATCCTGGAACTGATCTTCGAGCCCGGTTTTTCGACGGCGGATCAGATTTCGGATGTGAGCGGACGCGGCGTGGGCATGGACGTGGTGAAGCAACAGATCCAGAAACTCCGCGGGCGAATCGAGATTCGATCCGAGCCCGGGGTTGGGACGACGTTTCTGCTGCGCTTCCCGTTGACGCTGGCAATTATTGACGGGCTGACGGTGAAGGTGGCGGGTCAACGTTACATTCTGCCGCTGCACTGCGTGCATGAGATTTTTCGTCCCGTGGCTGACTCGATTTACCGCGTGAGCGGGAACCAGGAGGTCGTCATGGTCCGCGAACGGGTGGTGCCGCTGCTGCGGCTCTATCAGATGCTGGGCCGGATTCCGGTCTCGACGGACCCTTACGACGGGATCCTGATCGCCGCCGAGTTGGAGGGCCGACGCTACTGCCTCCTGGTTGATGAGCTACTCGGTAAGCAGGAAGTGGTGATCAAGAGCCTGGGCGAGTATCTCGGCACGATGCCGGGAGTGTCGGGCGCGGCGATTATGGGCGACGGATGCGTGGGACTGATTCTGGATCTGGAAGGCATGTTGAGTCGGGAGAGCTTTAATGCCGCTGCCTGAGCTAGCCAGCCCCGAGATGGCCGGCGGGCTCCGGATTCCGGAGGCCGAATTCCGGGAGATCTGCGCCTTCGTGCAGCAGCGGTTGGGGATTGAACTCCGGGCCGGCAAAGAGTCGTTGGTGACCTTGCGATTGGCCGAGCCGATGCGGCGTGGCGGATTTCGCACGGTGCAGGAGTATCTGCAAGCGGTGAAGCGAGATCCGAACGGTCCGCCGATGCTCGAATTCATTGACTGTCTGACTACGAATCACACGAGTTTTTTACGCGAGGCCAGTCACTTTGAGTTCTGGCAGCAAGAAGTGTTGCTAACCCAGAAGCATCGGCCCGAACAACCGGTATGGTGCGCCGCGAGTTCTTCGGGAGAGGAGCCATACACGATGGCCATGTGCGCGGTCGAGGCGTTAGGGGAGGCGGCCTATCGGCAGGTCCGAATCTTGGCGACCGATATCTCGCCCGGGATCCTGGAGCGGGCGCGGCGGGCCGTGTATCGGGAGGAGCGACTGGAGCCGGTCTCGGAGGCCTGGCGCCGGCGTTTCTTTTTGCGCGGGGAGGGGAAGTGGCAAGGCTACTTCCGGGTGAAGCCGGCGATCAAGCAGATGGTCGAGTTTCGGCGCCTAAACCTGATTGAACCCTTGCCGCCGATCGGTCCTTTTTCATCGATTTTTTGCAGAAACGTGATGATCTATTTCAACAGTGCCACTCGGGGACTGGTGGTGGATCAGATGCGCGGGCGCCTGGAGCCCGGCGGATACCTTTTCGTTGGACATGCGGAAAGTCTGAACGGATTGGATTCGCAGATGGAATACGTGAAACCTTCGGTGTACCGTTTGGGCGGTCTGGGTACCGGACTTGGGACGGGCCTGCGAATCGGGAGGAAGACAGAGGAGCAAACATGATTCCCAAAGGAAAAAACGCCATTGTAATTGGGGTGTCCGAGTGCCGAACGAGTAAGGACCGGGATAGCTATCTGGTTACTTATGCTCTCGGATCCTGTATTGGTTTGGCGGCGTACGACGCCAAATCCGGAGTAGGTGGGTTACTGCACTTTCAGCTGCCGGACTCGAACATGGATCGGGAGATGGCCGAGTCGCATCCGGCGATGTTTGCCGATACCGGACTGCAGCTCTTAATAACCAAGATGACCCGATTGGGCGCGGACCCGAAGCGAACGATGATTCGTATCGCAGGTGGGGCGCAGATGATCGGTGGGCCAAAGTTGGGCGGTGGGCCGGGGACTAGCCTGCCGAGCGATGGCACCGGCGTGGGTAAGCAGAACTATCTGGTGATTCGGAAGCTGCTTTGGCGCCACGGCCTCATGCTCGAAGGGGAGGCGGTGGGCGGCGGTCAGGGTCGTACCTTAGGTTTAACAATTGGAACGGGGGAGTTTTGGGTAACTTCTCCCGAGCCGGGCGCGATGGCGGTGTAATATTGCCGATCCGTGCATTTATTTCCATGAAACGACAAATTCAACCGATGAAGAAGAGTAAGAGGGAAACTGGATATGGCACTACGAGTATTAATTGTCGATGACGCGCCGGCGATGCGGCTCTACATCCGGCGAACACTCCAGATGTCTGGTCTGGCCTTGAGTGCGGTGTTCGAGGCTGGCGATGGCAAGGAAGGGATCGCGGTTTTGGAGCGGGAGCACTTGCAAGGGGCCGGAATTGACTTAGTGTTCACGGATATCAACATGCCGGTCATGAACGGCGAAGAATTTGTAACCCAGCTCCAGCAGGAGGAACGCTTACGCGAGGTTCCGGTGCTGGTGATTTCTACCGACGCGACCAAGACGCGGGTACTGCGGTTGCGAGAGTTGGGAGCGCGGGGCTACATCAGTAAGCCCTGTGCGCCGGAGATGATCCGGCTGAAGGTTGAACAGATTCTCGGGAGGGACTATGCTGCCGCGTTGTGCTGATGTGGATTTAGTAGATGCCGCCAGCGAAGTGCTGGGGATGATGTTTTTCACTGACGTCATGAACGGAAACGTGACCGGCGAGCCGCCGGACAAGCCGGTCACGGTGAAGGTGGAGTTTCAAGGGGCGAGCTCCGGGATGCTGCATATGAGCATGCCCCGGGAAACGGCCGAGGCTCTGACGGCGAACTTTCTGGGGCTGCCGATGGGAGAGGTGCCGAGTGAGGAGCAGATGAACGACGTGGTGAACGAGCTTGGCAATATGGTTTGTGGTTCGTTTTTGAGCAAGCACGAGTCGGAGGAGCTGTTCGATTTGTCGAAGCCGGAGATTCTGGCAGCGGCGGCGGAGTTGCCCGCGCAAGTGGCGACCTTGCATCGATCCTTGGAACTCGACAACGGCAAGATGGTTCTGGCTTTGAGTTGGGACCGATTGAATCCGGCGGCGTAGTCGCCGGAGGCAGGTTGGGCAGCGGCCTCTGATGAGAGTGGGGGCCGCCTTGGGAAGAAGGACAAAACGCATGGTAAACAAACGAATTCGAGTACTCGTGGTGGATGACTCGCAGAATATGCGACGGTTGCTCAGCGAGACTCTAGCGAGCAATCCCCAGATTGAAGTGGTAGGCACGGCTGCCGATCCCTACGAGGCCCGCGATCTGATCGTCGCCTTACGTCCGGATGTATTGACCTTGGATATTGAGATGCCGAAGATGGATGGCATCACGTTTCTGGGCAAGTTGATGGCGAAATTGCCGATGCCTGTGATTGTCGTCAGCACCTTGTGTCAGCGGGGATCGCAAGCGGTGGTGGAGGCGTTACGGTTGGGGGCCGTCGAAGCGCTGGTCAAGCCGGCGGGGGCGCGGGAGATTCCCGAGTTTCGCCAGCAGTTGTTACTCAAAGTTCTGGGCGCGGCTGGGGCTCGGTATCGGGGGGCATTGCCCGCGCAGGCGGTGCCGCTGTCGGGTGCGACGCCGGCAGCGCTGACCACGGGTGTGCCCGGCCGTCCGAGTTCGCGAATATTTGCCGTGGGTGCTTCGACGGGGGGGACGCAGGCCGTTGAGCGTCTATTGTTGCAACTACCGGCGGACATACCCGGGATGGTGGTGGTGCAGCATATCCCGCCCGTCTTTTCCCGCAGTTTTGCCGAACGGCTGAACCAATGCTGTCCCCAGCGAGTGAAGGAGGCTGAGGACGGAGACTTGGTGGAGGATGGGTTGGTTCTAATCGCGCCAGGTGGTTTGCATCTGGTGTTGGCGCGGCAAGGGAATGAGTATCGGGTCCGTCTGCGCAAGGGCCCGCCGGTCCATTATCAACGCCCCGCGGTCGATGTCCTGTTCCGGTCGGTGGCGGCGGTAGCGGGGGCGAGTGCGCTGGGAGTGATTCTCACAGGTATGGGGTCGGACGGGGCTACCGGTTTAAAACAGATGCGAGACGGGGGAGCCTGGACCATCGCCCAAAACGAAGAGACCTGTGTGGTCTACGGGATGCCCCATGCCGCCGTGGAGGCCATGGCGGCCTGCGAAGTCTTGGCCCTCGATCGAATCGGCCAGGCGATGTTGCAGGGCTTTAGCCGCGGAGGGCGCGCAAAGCCGTATCATCAAGAATTGGTTGCCTCGAACCCCTAATATGGGATCGGCACCGCTTGGGATTAATGAATACCTGGAAGATCACGCTGGAATATGATGGCACCCGCTACCACGGTTGGCAGGAGCAGATTAATGCCCGCTCCGTGCTCGGCGCCTTGCGCGAAGCCATGGAGCCATCCTTTGGGGGCGCTCCGCTCGAATTAATGGGCGCCGGGCGGACCGACGCCGGCGTGCACGCCCTGGCGCAAGTTATGCACGTCCGCTTGCCCCGCACTGATCGCCGAACCCCCTTCTACCCGGTTGAAAAACTGCGGCGGGATTGGAACGATCGCCTGCCGTCCGATATATCGATCCTCCGCGTCGAAGAGGCGTCACCAAAGTTTCACGCCCGGCACGATGCCATCGCCCGGTCCTACATCTACCAAAT
Source organism: Bryobacteraceae bacterium (assembly GCA_046597015.1). GTDB lineage: Bacteria > Acidobacteriota > Terriglobia > Bryobacterales > Bryobacteraceae. Next base: position 3,676 of record JBKJLJ010000954.1, on the reverse strand, counting down.
CGCAACCCGCAAGTCGGCCTTCACCAAACGACATGTATGGTGGATCAAAGAACCGCTCGACGTAGCCGCAATGGAAGCCGCCGCACGCCTGCTGCCCGGACGGCACGACTTCGTTCGGTTTGCCGCCAAGGATCCCTCCCGCCCGAACGAATCGACAATCGTAGTCGTCGAAGCGGCCGAGATCGCCGTCGAAGATCACATGATCATGATCCGCCTGGAAGCCTCGCATTTTTTGTGGCGGATGGTGCGACGCGTAGTGGGATTGCTCGTCAAGGTTGGAATGGGCGACGTTACCCTGCAGCAGTTCGAAGCACTGCTGCAGGGCCAAGGCGGCAAAGAGTTGGACGTCGCAGCATGGACGGCACCAGCCAGCGGCTTGTTCCTCGAGACCGTCACCTACCGGAGCTAACTGATGTGAGCGCCCTGGGCTTCGACATACATCATGTAGAGGCTCTGGCTTCCCGTCATAAACAGCTTGTTGCGCTTCACTCCCCCGAAGCATAAGTTCGAACAGATTTCGGGCAGCTTGATCTGGCCGATACGTTGGCCATCCGGGGCGAAAATGTGCACGCCGTCGTAACCGTCTCCGACCCATCCGGCGCTGGACCAGATATTGCCTTCGGTGTCGCAGCGGATGCCGTCGGCAAGTCCGTCGCCGACGCCGTCAATCTTCATGTTACAGAACACGCGTCCGTTCGCTAGGCGCTTGTCATCGACGATGTCCCAAACCTTGATGACCCGGGGGGCTTGCGGGTAATGGGTGGCACCGGTGTCGGCGATATAAAGCTTTTTGTAATCGGGCGAGAAGCAAAGGCCATTCGGCTTAAAGATCTCGTCGGTGAGCATCGTCACTTGACCAGTTTTGCCGTCGATCCGGTAGACGGCCTCCTTAAGCAGGAGTTCGCCTTTGTTCCCTTCGTAGTGCATCAGGCTACCGTAGCCGGGGTCGGTGAACCAGACGCTGCCATCATTGGGATGGACAATCGCGTCGTTCGGGGCGTTGAGGATTTTGCCATTGAACTTGTCGGCGAGGACGGTCACGGTGCCGTTGTACTCGTAGCGGGTGACGCGGCGATTGCCGTGCTCGCACGAGATCTGGCGGCCTTCGTAGTCGAAAGTATTTCCGTTCGAGTAGCCGACGGATTGCCGAAAGGTGGAGACCGCGCCATTTTCTTCGAGCCAACGCATCTGGACGTTGTTCGGGATATCGCTCCAAAGTAGATAGCGACCGACCCCATTCCAGGCAGGGCCTTCGGCCCAGAGGCAGCCGGTATAAAGCCGGCGGATGGGCGTATTTCCGAGCTTATACTTGTCAAAACGTTTGTCGAGCGAGACGATATCCGGGTCGGGATACCGAGCCGGTTGAGACCAATCGCGCTTTTGAGCGAGGGCGGCGCCGGTGGCGCCGAGGGTTGCGGTGAGAAAATTGCGGCGTTGCATGTCGAAGTAGAAAAGTATACTGGAGAGCGAAGATGAAGACCATCGGCTTGCGTTTCACCCTGACTTTTTTCTTGACTCTGCTCGGGCTCGGAGCGGCCCCGGCCCCGGCTCGACCCTGGCCCACGGTGATGGAGCCCGACCGCGAGCCGGGTCGATTTGTCGTGCGGGGAAAAGGCTTTGCACTCCAGCTCTCGGCGCAGGAGATGCGTTTTGTGTCCGCGCAGACGGCGACCCGATTGGAGTGGCTGGGCGGGCGACGGCAGGCTCTGCTAGTGGGCGAAAGAAAAGCCGGCGGGGTGGTCAACGACTTGCGGGGCAACGATTCAGGGGCTTGGCGCCGGGACGTTCCCGTTTGGGAGACGATCCGGGCGGCCGAGTTATACCCGGGGATTGACCTGCTCTACCACAGCCGGGCGGGGGCGCTGGAGTTTGATTTCGAGCTGCATCCCTATGCGGAGTGGAAGCAGATTGAGTTCGCGGTGAGAGGGGCGGAATTGACACCCGCGGGGGAACTGCGGATGGCTAACGGCCTGGCTTGGAAGCGGCCGGTAGCTCGGCAGGGAAGCCGGCCCGTGACGGTGTCGTTTGTGGCGCGCGGGGCGGCTCGGTTTGGGTTTACTGTGGGCGAGTACGACCGGACGAAGCCGCTGGTGATCGACCCGGTCTTGAGCTATTCAACCTATCTGGGCGGGGCACAGGTAGACGACGCGCGGGCGATTGCGGTGGACGCGCAGGGTAGTGCATACATCATTGGCTCCTCCACTTCGCCCGACTATCCGGGGACGACGCGAGGGCAAACGTTTGGCTCGCAGGACATCGTGGTGGCGAAGCTGAACGCGACCGGCTCGGCGATTGTCTGGGCGACCTACCTGGGTGGGTCAAGCGTGGATGTGGGGCTGGCGATTGCCGTCGACGCGCAGGGGAATGTATACGGCGGCGGTTCGACGGCCTCGACGAACTTTCCGGTTTCCGATACTGCGGCGCAAAAGGTGTTGGCGGGCGGGAGTGCGGTGACCGATGGCGTCGTGTTTCGTCTGAATGCCAATGGCAGCACGCTGGCATGGTCCACGTATCTGGGAGGGGCGCAGAGCGATGTAGTGCGGGGGCTGGCGATTGACAGTGCGGGTGCTGTATACGTGACCGGGCGGACGGATTCGACCGATTTTGTGAATACGAACCGGGAGAACCTGCCGCCGCGCGGCGGGGGCGATGCGTTTGTAACGAAGCTGAATGCGACCGGTTCGTCGGTCGAGTATTCGTTCCTCCTCGGCGGGTTTGCGTTGGACCAGGGAAACGGGATCGCGGTGGACGGGGCGGGGGCGGCGTATGTAATTGGCGAATCGCGGTCGGACAACTTTCCGACGACAGATGGTGCCCTCCAGGTAACGCGGCGCGGGGCATCGGATGCATTTTTGGCCAAGGTCCGCGCGGATGGAAGCGGCATCGCCTACAGTACCTATTTTGGCGGCGAGGCCCAGGAGACGGGGAATGCGGTAGCGGTGGACACATTGGGGAACGCCTATATAACCGGTCAGACCTTTTCGGCTGAGATGCCTGTGACGTTTAACGCCTATCAGCGTACGGCGGCGCTCACGCCGGATGCCTTTGTGGCGAAGATCAGCCCGCAGGGCTCGAGCATTTTCTACAGCACCTATCTGGGTGGTGACGCCGATGACACCGGTCTTTCGATCGCCGTAAATAGGATTGGCGAAGCCTATATAGCGGGACAGACGAACTCGGCCAACTTCCCGTTCCGGGATGATGGCCCGCTGCCGTCGGCACCTTTAGCGGGCGGGTTTGATGGGTTTCTAACCAAGTTGAATTTCGGCGGAAGCCTAGTGGCTTTTTCGACGCATGTGGGCGGCACAGGAACAGACTCCTTGAACGGGGTTGCGCTGGATAATGCCGGGAGAATTTGGGGAGCCGGGTCAACGGATTCGACGAACTTACCAACCACGCCGGGCGTTTTGGCGGCGAAGTTAAACGGGGCTTCCGATGGATTTGTCGTGCGGTACGCCGAGATTACGGTGCGGGTTACGCCGGTGGCGGCGTCGCTGGGCGCGGGGGAGAGTCAGCAGTTTCTAGCGGAGGTGACCAACACTGCGAACACGGCAGTCCGGTGGTCGATCTTTCCCTCATTGGGTTCGATTTCGACGACGGGATTGTACACGGCCCCGGCAAGTTTTTCCGGAACGCAAACCGTGACGGTGTCGGCCATTTCGGCGGCGGACGGCAC
>JBKJLJ010000882.1:0-3761 GCA_046597015.1 Bryobacteraceae bacterium | reverse complement strand
GTTGGTTGTGCTCAGCGCGTGTGAGACCGGGTTGGGAGAAGTGCGAAACGGCGAGGGTGTCGCCGGTCTGCGACAGGCATTTCAACTGGCGGGTGCCCGTTCGGTCATGGCGGCATTGTGGGAGATCCCCGACGTTCAAACCGCACGCCTGATGAGCGACTTCTTCACTCAACTGGCGACTGGCCAGAGTCAGGCCGAGTCTCTGCGACAAGCTCAGTTGACCATGATCGAGGCCAGACGAAAACGCTCAGAAGCCGCTCACCCGTTCTTTTGGGCCGCCGTCACGCTGACCGGATCGCCGTGATCTCGCCTGGCAGATGCTCCACGTCTCTATACCTCACGCGGCCTCAATTGAGACGTTTCGCCCCAACGCCATCGGCGTGGGAGCGAAACGTAAAACCCCTCATTCATGACCGCATGAGGCATAACATCGCTCGTCACGCGAAGACCTCGGTCACCACTTCGCCTTCGTTGACGGTGGGTCGTTCGGGGCGGCCTTGCAGGCGGTAGATCAGTTCCGTGTGGTCGAGGCCCAGCGCGGCGAGGATCGTGGCGTGCAGAGAATGAACGTGGACCTTGCGTTCGATGGCGTGCATGCCGAACTCGTCGGTCGCGCCGATGATCTGGCCACCCTTCACGCCACCGCCAGCCATCCAGACCGTGAAGCCGTAGGGGTTGTGATCGCGGCCGTTGCGGTTGCCTCCGCCGCCTTCGGCTCCGTCGGTAAATGGCGTGCGGCCGAAATCGCCTCCCCATAAGACCACCGTGTTTTCGAGGAGGCCGCGGCCCTTCAGATCAGCCAGGAGGCCGGCGATGGGCTTATCTACTTTCTTCGCCATGAACTCATGGTTCTGGTCGCACTGATTGTGGCCGTCCCAACCCACTTCGGAACCCTTCTTGCCTCCAGAGTAGAGCTGGACGAAACGGACCCCTCGTTCGACCAAACGGCGGGCCATGAGGCACTGCATGCCGAACTCAGACGTCATCGCGTCGTCGAGGCCGTAGAGCTGACGGGTGGCGTTGGTCTCTTTGGAGATGTCGGCTACTTCGGGGACGGACATCTGCATTTTGAAGGCTAGTTCGTAAGAGGCCATGCGGGCGGCGAGTTCGTCGTCGCCAGCGCGGGCGTTTTTGTGATCCGTGTTGAACTGCTGGAGCAGATCGAACATTTTGCGCTGCTCGGGGGCGGTGATTTCGCCGGGGCGGTTGACGTTGAGGATGGGCGGGTTTTCGGCGCGCAGGGGCGTTCCCTGATACGCCGCGGGGAGGAAGCCGGAGCCGTAGAGGGGGGAGCCGCCTTTGATGCCTCCGTCGAGCATGACGACGTAGGCGGGGAGGTTGTCGCTTTCGCTGCCGAGACCGTAGACGACCCAACTGCCGACGCTAGGGCGGCCGACGCGGGCCCAGCCGGTGTTCATCCAGTTTTGGCCGGTGATGTGGGTGAAGCCGTCGTGGTGGCAGGAACGGATGACGGCGAGGTCGTCGGCGTGGGCGGCGGTGTGGGAGAAGAGGTCGCTGATTTCGAGGCCGGATTGGCCGTGTTTTTTGAAGACGCGGCGGGAGGCCATGAGCGGCACCTTCTCCATCTTCGTGAACTGGAAATCCACCTTGCCGAAGCTGGGGGGGACGGGCTGGCCGTCGAGAGAGGCGAGGAGGGGCTTGGGGTCGAAGGTGTCGAGGTGGCTGGGGCCGCCGTGCATGAAGAGGTAGATAACGTTTTTGCCTTTGGCCGGGAAGTGGGGCTTTTGGGGGGCGAAGGGGTTCGCGGCGGGGGCGGCGAGGGCGTCGCGTTCGAGGAGGAAACTGGCGGCGAGGGCGCCGAAGCCGAGGCCGGAGCGTTCGAGGAATTCGCGGCGGGAGCGGGCGGTGGTGACGTGATGTTTCATTAGTCGAGGTAGAGGAATTCGTTGCCGTTGAAGAGAACGAGGGCGAGGAGGTGGAGGGGCATGCCGTTGGCCTGGTCGCGCTCGGCGGGGGTGGGGCGGCGTTGGAGGGTTTGCTGCCAGAGATGGTTGAGGGGGTCGTTGGTTTTTTCGGCGTTGGCGGCGGCTCGACGGGCTTGGGCGAGCATGAAGCTGGAGTTCATCATGGTGAGGGCCTGGGGGGCGACGGTGGTGGCATCGCGACGGGCGCAACTGACGGAGTTGTCGGGGACGTCGAAGGTGGCGAGCATGGGGAGGGGGAAGGTTCGCTTGACGTAGAGGTAGACGCTGCGGCGATCGTGTTCGGCCGAGTCGCGGGCTTCGGGCCACTGTTCGCGGGCCCACATGACGGAGTATTCTTCCTTCGAGAGGGGCGGGATGACGGGGCGGCCGCCCATTTTTGTATTGAGGGCGCCGGCGGAGAAGAGGACGGAGTCGCGGAGGGATTCGGCGTCGAGGCGCTGGCGGTTGGCTCGCCAGAGGAAGCGGTTGTGGGCGTCGATTTTCTCGTTGGCGGGGTCGCTCGAGGAGTCGCGTTGCCAGGCGGCGGAGAGGAGGATTTTGCGTTGGAGGGCTTTGATGCTGCCGGTGGAGAGGAGGTCGGCGGCTAACGAATCCAGGAGTTCGGGGTGGGTGGGGGCATCGCCTTGGCGGCCGAAATCGTTGGGGGTGGCGACGATGCCGCGGCCGAAGGTCCATTGCCAGATGCGGTTGGCCATGACGCGGGCGGCGAGGGGATGGTTGGGCGCGGCGAGCCATTCGGCGAGCGATTTGCGGCGGGTTTGGGGGTCGACGGTGGTTCCGGCGGCGAGGACGGCGGGGAGGGCGGGATCGATTTTGGGACCTTTCGAGCGCCAGTCGCCGCGGGAGGTGAGGAAGATGTCGTAGACCTTGTCGGCGGGGCCGAGGACGGTGGCGGTTTGGGGGATGGGGTTGGCTTTGAGGGCGGCTTCGCCGAGTTCGCGGAGGAGGCGTTCGCGGGTTTGGGTTTCGGCGGGGGTGTAGCTGATGTCGGCGGCGAGGCCTTGAGCGTTTTCCTTGAGCCCGCTTTCGGTGAGGGCGAGATCGAGTTGGGCGGCTTGGGTTCGTTGTAGCGGGGAGCGCTGGGGGTCGGGGGTGTCGTAGGCGGCGAGGATGGCGGGGGAGAAGCGGGCGCGGACTTTGTCGACGACGCGTTGGCGGGCGGCTTGTTCGAGACGGTTGAGGGCGGTTTTGATCTCTTCGGCTTTGAGCCAGCGGGGGTAGCCGGACTTGTAGCTATAGATGTTGAACTTCGGGATGACGGGGACTTCGCGTTCGTCGCTGGCGGCGAAGACGGCCATCATGGCGTGGTAGTCGCGGGCGGTGATGGGATCGAACTTATGGTCGTGGCAGCGGGCGCAGCCGAAGGTGAGGCCGAGGAAGGCTTCGCCGGTGGTATCGACGACATCGGTGAGCCATTCGTAGCGTTGTTGGCCGCCGAAGAGGCCGGCTTCGTGATAGACGGGGCCGATGGTGTAGAGGCCGGTGGCGATTTTGGCGTTGAGGTGGCGCTGCTTTTCGGGGGGGACCTGGAAGCCGCCGTCGAGGGCGAGATCGTCGGGCCAGATTTCGTCGCCGGCGATTTGTTCTTTGAGGAATTCGGCGAAGGGTTTATCGGCGTTGAAGGCGTTGATGACGTAGTCGCGGTAGCGCCAGGCGTTGGGAAAGTAGATGTCGGTTTCGAAGCCGCCGGTGTCGGCGTAGCGGACGACGTCGAGCCAGTGGCGGCCGAAGCGTTCGCCGTAGCGGGGGGAGGCGAGGAGTTGGTCGATGAGCTTTTCGAAGGCTTGGGGGTGGGTGTCGCTGGCGAAGGCTTCG
>JBKJLJ010000880.1:0-4308 GCA_046597015.1 Bryobacteraceae bacterium | reverse complement strand
CGGCGGCTTGGTTCGTGAAGCCGTTGATGAAGTCTTCCGGGGGGAACTGGTTGGCTGGCCGGGTGCGGTCTTGGAGGAGATCGGCGACCGTGTTGTTGTACTGGGAGTGGGTGAGGCGGCGGAGGGCCGTGGGGAGAGGAAGAACGGGGGCCTGGGCGGTGGTGGTGGGGGCCGGGAGCGTATTCAGCCAGACCGTGAAGCGGCGGAGGGCTTCGTCTTCGGGGCTGCCTTGCTTGATGCGTTCGCCGCCGGCGTGGGCGAGGCGATTGGTGGGTTTGCGCCAAAGGAGGTCGGCGACGGCGAGGGGTTGGAGGGTACGCGTTAAGTCCGTGCCCTCGGGAGGGAAGAGGAGCCGGGTAGTGGAGGCGACGCCGTTTTCGGAGTGGCAGGCGCGGCACTGTGCGGCTTCAAGGATAGGAGCCACGTTGGGCGGCTGGGCCGCCAGGGGTAGAGCTATTAGAAGAAGAAGCTTGCGAAGAGAGTCCACGCTTGCTTATTCATATCAAATCGGTGAACTAAGCGCTACGGCGACTGTGACGCCGACGGGACTGGTGGCGTTGCCGACGGTAATCTCAACGGGTTGATTCCCGGCGGGGAGAGCCTCGGGCAAGCGGACGTTGAGTTGGAAAACTCCAGCGACGAGGCCGGGAGCGGAGCCGGCGTAAATCACTTCGGCGGGGAGGCCGCCGATGCGGACGGTGGCGGGGAGCCGGAGGCTGTTGACGCCGGCGGCGATGGCTCCATCGAGGCTGGCGGGGGTGGTTAGGCCTTCACCGGTGCCATAGAAGACGACGACATCGCCGGGGTTGGCGGGGTTGGCGGCGGTGTTCACGCTGCCGGATTGGTTGAGGGCGGCGGCGAGGCCGCGGCCGCTGGAATCGGCGGTGAATAGGGCGGGCTTCGAAGCGACGACAGGGAGATTGACGGGGATGGAGCGACCGCCGTTGAACTCTACTTCGACGCGGGTGGAGGTACGGCCGGCGGCGGCGTAGGGGACGATAGCGCTGACTTGCGTGGCGGAGACGTAGACGAGGGGTGCGGGGTCGAAATCGAAGAGGACACGGACGCCGGCCAGTTGGTTCGAGAGGCGGCCTCGGCTATCGAGTTGGGCACCGGCGAGGGTGGTGGGTCCGAGATTGGTGCCGAAGATGGTGATGATTTGGCCGGGTGAGACGCCCCCGGTTTGATAGCTGGCGGCGTGGACGACACCGGTGGAGACGACATTGGGGGTGAGGGCTGCGATAGAGAGGGAGACGGGGATACGGGTGGCGAGGCCGAGGGTCGAGTTGGTGATCGTGATGGTGCCGGCGTAGTCCCCGATGGTCAGGGTGCCGGGGGTGGCGGTGACGTTGATGGTGCCGGCGCCACGACCATTGGCCGGGTCGACGGTGAGCCAGGCGGGGGAGGCGGTGACGGTCCAGGCGGGTTGGCCGAGGTTCACCCGGAGGGAAATGGTCTGGCGCTGGGCGGGGCCGCCGGGACCGGAGGAAAAGGTGAGGCGATCGGGCGTGATGGTAAGTGGGCCGACGGCGTCCGGATCGGCGACGGCGATGATGGCAGCGTCGAACTGGCCACCGCCGAAGGTAGGCTGGGCGGCACCGGCGGTGACTGGGAAGTTGGTGGAAGCCGTGCTGCCGACCAGATAGGCTGTGGCAGTGGAATCGACGGCGCAGGCTACGAATTCATCGAGGCCGGAGCCGCCGAGGTAACTCGCTTGCACGATGGCGGTGCCGGTGGGGTTGAGTTGGGCGAAGTAGCCATCGCGGGCTCCGCGATAGCCGCCGGGCTGAAGGGGGTTGCGGGTGGTTATGTTTGGCGATTCCGTGCGGCCGATGACGTAGACAGTGCCGTCTGGACCGAGGCGGATTTGTTCGAGGGCGTCGGGACCGGCGCCGCCGATATAGGTAGCGGTGAGGAGTTGCGTGCCTGTGGGATTGACTTTGATGAAGAAGCCGTCCTGATTGCCGCCGCGTTCGCGCTGGATGGCGTTGGGCGTCACGGGAAGGTCGCCGGACGTCGATTCTCCAACGGCGTAGGCGTTGCCTTCCGCGTCGACAGCAAGGGCGCGGATCGAGTCTGCACTGGTGCCGCCGAAGAAGGTGGAGTAGACGATGCCTTCGCCATCGGGGGTGAGCTTGGTGAGAAAGGCCTCGCCGGAAAAGATGGCCCCTTTGTAGTTGGTTTGGAGGGCACCTTGGGTGATGGGGTAATCGAAGGAGGCGGTAGTTCCGGCGACGTACATGGCGCCGGTGGCATCGACGGCGATCGCGAAGAGGCTGTCGGCGGCGGTACCGCCCAAGTAAGTGGAGTAGAGAATGTTGGAGCCGGTGGGGGTGAACTTGGAGATGAAGCCGGTGAAGTTACCGCCGCGGTTGGTGCGTTGGCCGGCGTTAGTAAAAAAATCGAGGGAGTAAGTGATGCCGGCGACGTAGAGGTTACCGGTGGGGTCCAGAGCGATCTTCGTGACCCGGTCTTCGAGAGAGCCACCCCACAGGGTCGAGAACAGGAGCGAGGAACCGGAGGGATCGAGGATGCCGATGATGGCATCGGAGCCGAGCGGAGGGCCGCCTTTGAACTCCGTCTGGCGGGGGTTGCGGAGGGGGAAGTCGGGGGAAGTGGTGAGGCCACCGAAGGCGATGCCGCCCTGCGGGGTGATGGCGATGTCGGTAATGGTATCGGTGCCGCCTCCCCCGATGAGGGTGGAGAAGAGCAGTTGGCCGGTGGGGGAGAATTTGGCGATGTAGGCGTCGGTGCTGCCGCGTCCGGTGGCTTGGACGACCCCGGCGGTGGTGCGGAAGTTTGCCGAGTTCGTGCCGCCGGCGATATAAAGATTGCGCGCGGAATCTACAGCGGCGGAAGTGGGACTATCGACGCGGTCACCGCCAAAGTAAGTGGAGTAAGTGATGACGGGATCGATGATGAGCGGATAAGCTGAGTTGTAATTGCCGAGCGCGAAGGTGGCGGTTTGCCCCTGGAGGACCCAACGCGCCGGGACGGAGACACGGCGGCCGGAGATGGTTTGGAAGGCGACGGGCGGGCGCTGGCGGACTTGACCGAGAAGGAGTTCGCCGGAGGAAGAAAGTTGGGGCGTCGCGTGGGCGAAGCGAACGTGGATGCGAGACGGGTCAGCGTGGGGGGCGAGTTCGAAATCGTACTCGAGGAGTTGGGTGCGGGCGTGGAAGACGAGGTCGATGCCGGGATAAAGATGGGGGTAACGGACGGCGGCGGAGTTAGCGAGATTGTGGGTCCACTTGGCCGGATCAGAACCGCGGAGAATATGCGAGCGGGCGGACGAGAGTTGTTCCTGCTGAGGGAGGACGGTACGGGAACCGGGGAAGGTGAGTTCGATGGCGGGGGCGGCGGAAAGGGTGGACGGGGCGACGAAGGCCCGGCTGAGGCCGAGGCCGAGAAGACCGTGAGCGGTGCGATGGACGAAGCGGACCTGGGGGGCGGCCGGGTCGCGGTGTTCCTCGAAGTAAGTCGTCGCCGAGTAAACAAACGGGACGATGCTATGAAGTACAAGGATGAGCGGGATCGCGCGAGGCATGGAACCCCTAGTATTTGGGATTCCGGACGCTAGCGCAACAGCCCAGGGGGCCTGTGATACAAAGGGAGGCTATGGAACGCCGCTGGGTGGTGTTGGGATTGTTGTTCCTCGGGGTACTGGTCAGCTATATGGACCGGGGCAATCTGAGCATTGCGGCGGTGCCGATCATGGCGGAGTTCCGGTTGACGTCGACGCAGATGGGGCTGTTGCTGTCGAGTTTCTTTTGGACCTACGCGCTATTTCAGGTGCCGGGCGGGGCGCTGCTGGATCGATTCGGGATTCGGAAATTGTATGCGGGGGCGTTTCTACTATGGTGTCTGGCTTCGGCGGCGACGGGCTGGGCGCGGAGTTTTGAAGAGGTTTTGGGGTTACGGTTGGTGTTAGGGATGGGGGAAGCGATTGCGCCGCTGGCGAGCATGTCCTTTATCAAGCAGAATTTTGATGAACGGGAGCAGGGGCTACCAACGGCAATTTATGTTGCGGGTTTGACGATGGGCCCGGCCATCGGGGCGTTGCTCGGTTCGAGTTTGATTGAGTGGTGGGGTTGGCGGGCGATGTTTGTAGTGACGGGATTGGGCGGTTGTTTGTGGCTCGTGCCCTGGTGGTTGTGGGCCCCGGAAGGCAAGCCGGCGGCGAAGGAGAGCGGGGGGGAGGTGGCTTCGTTAGGAGAGTTTTTGCGGGCCCCGGTGGCTTGGGGACTGGCGCTGAGCGTGTTTTTCTACTCGTATTTTTGGTTTTTCGTGGTGACGTGGGTACCGGCG
>JBKJLJ010000477.1:0-4115 GCA_046597015.1 Bryobacteraceae bacterium | reverse complement strand
TTCTTGAGCGCCGCTTCCACCCCTTCCTTTAGAGTCAGTTTGCGGGTCGTCGTGCCGACGCCCACTCGTTGCTTGTTGAGCCCTTCTTCCGCCTGCACAAGAGGTGCCAGCAGGGCGCAGAGCAGCAGCAGGGCGGTCGTCTGCCCCGCCGTCCGCCGCCAGCGGAGAAGTCCACCGAGCCGCTTCAGGATTCCCCAGTTCGCCAGGTCATCGAACAGGCTGTAGGAGACCGGGGTCACCAGCAGAGTGAGCAGCAAGCAAAGCGTTTGGCCGCCGATCACGACGATCGCCACCGTGCGCCGAGTGCCCGCGCCCGCCCCTTGCCCGAAGGCGAGTGGCAACATCCCGGCCACCAGCGCCGCCGTCGTCATGAGAATCGGCCGCAGTCGATCCTCGCAGCCTTTCAGAATCGCCTCGAGCTTCGGCATCCCGTCGCGACGCAGCGATTTGATATGGTCCACCTGCAGAATCGAATTTTTCTTGACGATACCGAACAGCACCAGAATGCCGACCGAGCTGTAAATGATCGAAAAATTCTCGCCCATTACGATGAGCGAAAGCAACGCGAACGGCATCGATAGCGGCAGGCTGACCAGAATCACGATCGGGTCGATAAAGCTCTCAAATTGGGCGGCCAGGATCATGTACATGAACAGAATGGACAAGGCGAACGCGATCATAAAGCTCGCACCCGCGCGGCCCAACTCCTTACTGCGTCCAATCGTCCCGGTCCGAAATCCCGGCGGCAGGTTCATCTCTTTGACCGACCGATCCGCCACGTTAAGAACCTCCGAGAGCGACTGGCCGCCGATCACGCTGGCGCTGATCAGGATTTGGCGTTGCCGATTCCGGCGGTCGATTCCGATCGGCCCAGTGCTTTCGTTGAGCGAAGCCACGTTCGACAATGCCACATTACCGACCGTGGTGGAGGGCACATAGAGGCGGCCCATCGCGTCCGGCGATTGGCGAAACTCCTTGGTTACGCGCAAGCCGACGTCGTAGCGATCATCCCCTTCCCGGTAGGTGGTCACCTGCTCGTCACCCGCAATCAGAGTGCGCAGAGCGGTCGCAATCGACGCCACGTTCACGTTCAAGTCCGCGGCCTTGTCGCGATTGACCGTCACCCGAACCTCCGGCTTTCCCGATTCGTAAGAGCTTTCCAGGTCGGCCACCCCGGGCGTCGCGGCCAGTTTCTCTACGAGCGTTTTGGCGTAGCGGTCAAGCTGCGCCAAGTCAGGGCCCTGCAGGAAATACTGGAAGTCGCGGTTTGGTCCCGCCCCTTGAATTACCGCCGGCAGTTGCACGGCGATGATCAAATCTTTGTACTTCTTTAGCTTCTGTCGCGCCATGTCCATGATCTGGAACTGGGTTTCTTTACGGGTCACGGGTTGCGTCAACTCGATCAGCACCGAGCCGCGATCAACCTGTTGGCGAGGATCGCTCCCGATTTGCGTCAGCAGGTTTTGCACCCCAGGGAGTTGGCGTAAATCGGCCTCCACTTCTTTCATCAATTGGTCCGTTCCGGCCAGCGACGAACCCGCCGGCATGCGCACCGTTACTTCGAACTCCGATTGGTCATCCTGTGGCAGGAAGTCCACCCCGAGGAACTTGAACAGCACCCCGGTTGACAACACCACGGCCACCGAAATCGTCACAATCACCCAACGATTCCGCATTGACCAGCGCAACATCGCCTGGTACGGAACGTCCACCATCTTGAAAATCAGCGTCTCTTTCGTCGCCCCTGCGTCGTGCCCCGGGCTCAGCTTCAGGAACCTGGAACAAAGCATCGGCGTCAGCGTGAAGCTGACCACGAGCGACACCATAATCGCGAACGCAGCCGTGAAGCCGAAGCTTGACATGAAACGGCCCACGATGCCGCTCATGAAAGCCACCGGCAGGAATACAACCGCCAGCGAAAGCGTGGTCGCGAGCACGGCCAGACCAATGTCGCGAGTCCCCTCAATGGCTGCCTCAACCGGCGTCATCTTCTTTTCTTCCAGGAATCGGAAGATGTTTTCGAGCACCACAATGGCGTCGTCAATGACGATACCCACCATCAGCGTCAGTGCCAGCATGGTGATCTGATTGAGCGTAAAGCCCATCAAATTCATCAATGTGTAGGTTGAAATAATCGAGGTCGGAATCGCGACCGCGGCAATCAGCGTCGACCGCCAACTGCGCATGAACAGCAGCACCACCAAGCCTGCCAGCAAGCCACCCAGCACCAAGTGCTCTTGTACGGCCAGGAAGGATTCTTCAATGAAGAACGACTGGTCGCCCAGGTAAGCGATCTGGAAATCGGGTGGTAACCCAAGGCGAATCTCGTCGATCCTCTCCTTCACTCTTTTGATCACGGCCAGCGTATTGGTCCCCGCCTGCTTGCGGATCTGCAGCACGACCGCCTCGCGGCCGTCGAGCCGGGCCAAGGTGCGTTGCTCTTTAAAGCCGTCTTCCACTGTCGCGATATCTTTGATGCGGACCGGTCCACCTGGCGTGTTCGCGACAATGAGCGTCGCGAAATCCTCTGGGCGGGTAATGCGGCCCAGCGTGCGAACGCTCAACTCGCGGTTACCCTGGTCCAGGCGCCCACCGGGGATCTCGGCGTTCTGCGAAGCAATCGCGCCCCGGATCTGGTCAATGTTCAAGTTGTAGGAGTAGAGCTTCTGACCGTCGAGCCAAATCTGAATTGCCCGCTCCCGATCGCCAATGAAGCGCACCTGGCCCACTCCGTCGAGCGACTCAATACCCTTCTTGATCTGGTCGTCCACCAGTTTGGTGGTTTCCCGCAGGTCCCGATTGGCCGAAGCGACCACGTTGATGATCGGCGATGCATCGGTCGAAATCTTCTCGACCACGGGAGGATCGGCGTCATTCGGCAACTGCCCCAGCACCGTAGAGATCTTGTCTCGCACCTCCTGAGCGGCCACCTCGGCGTCCTTCTCCAAGGTGAACTGCACGGTGACCCGGGACAACCCTTCCGACGAGTTCGAAAACAGCTCGTCGATTCCCGCCACCGTATTCACCGCTTCTTCAATGCGCTTCGATACCTGGGTCTCGACCTCCTCGGGGGATGCGCCCCGCAGCGTTGTCGTCACCGAAACGATCGGGAACTCCACTTTCGGGAACAGATCCACGCCCAACTTTCGATACCCATCCAAGCCCAGCACCACCAGCATCATGATGAGCATGGTGGCGAAAACGGGCCGTTTGATGCAGATTTCAGCAAGTGTCTGCATCGGTTAGATCCTCACCTTGGTGCCGTTGGTCAAAGCGCCCAATTGGGTCGTCGCCACCTGGTCGCCTTTCTGCACCGCGCCGTTCGGTACCTCGACCCAGCCGTCGATTTCCGACCCTGGCGTGAACGTAACGAGCTTGGCGACTCCGTTCTGGATCACAAACAGCTTGGTCAGCCCGGCCACACTGTAGATGGATTGCCGGGGCACTGCCACCATCTTGGCCGCCGCTTGCGTCACCAGCCGCACTTGCACGAACATCCCCGGCCGCAGTCGCGCGTCGGGCTGGACCAGCCGGGCCTCGGCCGAAAGCGTCCGCGACCGCGCATCCAGCGACGGATTCAACTGCCGCACCACCGCCGTAAACGTCGCGCCGGGCACGGCGTCGGTCGTAAACGCGATCTGCGTCCCAACCTTCACTGTTCCCGCGGCCGCCTCCGGAATCTCCGCCCGCAACCGCAGCGGGTTCGTTTTTACGAGCCGAAGCAAAGGCGTGTTGTCTTTAACGAACTGCCCCACCGCCGCCACCCGCTCTCCAATCTCGCCGTCAAACGGAGCCCGCAAGATGGTGTCGCCCCGCCGCTTTTGGGAGATTTTCAGGTCCGCCTCCAGCGCGGTGACGCCCATCCAGGAGACCCGCATTTCGTCGCGCGCCAATTCCTCGCCCGCCTGCCGCGCCCGATACGCCTTCTCGATTTCCGTGAAGCGCTCCTGCGAAACGTCCCCACTCTTGACGAGCTTCGAGGCGCTCTCGAACTTAAACTTCGCGTCCTCCACCTGAGCGAGCACTTGCCGCAGCCCTGGTGTCGACTCCGGTGGATTCATCTTGCCGTTATAGGCCGGTAGCCCCAATCGCGCGAGCGACTGGTTCAACGCCCC
>JBKJLJ010000804.1:0-2895 GCA_046597015.1 Bryobacteraceae bacterium | reverse complement strand
TGGACTATTTGGCGGCGCATCCGATGGTGGATCCGCGGCGAATCGCTTCAACCGGCCAATCGGGCGGGGGGACGCTGACGATGCTGCTGCTGGCGGTGGACGATCGGCTGGCGACGGCGGTGGTATGCAGCGGCAACACGGAGAACGTGGCGTGCGCTAACTTCAGTCCGCCCGGTTCGAGTGACGACGCGGAGCAGAATTTACTGGACTCCGGGCCGCTGGGGTTCGACCGATGGGATTTGTTTTATCCGTTTGCGCCGAAGCCGCTTTTGATCACGGTGAGCGACAAGGACAAGTTCGGCACCTATTCGACGAACTACATCAGCAGCGGTTGGGAAGAGTTCCAGAAGCTGCGCAAGATTTATCAGGTGATGGGTCACGTGGATCGTCTGTCCTGGGCCGATACGCCTTTGCCCCATGGGTTGGCGTACGATAGCCGGCTGCTGGTTTACAACTGGTTTGCGCGGTGGCTGAAAGGGGAGACGGCGCCGGTAAAAGAGGAGCCGGCGGTGCGGCCGGAGCCGGACGCGACGCTGAACGTGGCGGAGAGCGGGAATGTGGTGCGATCGTTTGGCGGGGCCACGCCGTTTACGCTGAACAAGGCGGCGGCGGTGGCGCGGACGCCGATGGCGCTGGACCGGTTGCTGCGAATTGATCGGCCGACGACTGCGCCGCGCGTTACGGTATTGAAGCGGGTGCCCTCGCGCGGGGTGCAGATTGAGGCGATTGAGATTCCGACCGCGGCTCATGTTTGGGTGCCGGCGTGGTTGTTTCTACCGGAACGGGCCGACGCGACGAAACCGATGCTGTTAGCGTTGGAATCGGGTGGGCGGAATGTTCGCTGGCACGAGGATGAGATGTACCAGCAACTGGCGCAGCAGGGCTTCCCGGTGTGCGTGCCCGATCTGCGCGGGATTGGGGATATGACGCCGGAGTTCGGCCGGGGGGCGGCGAACCATGCGCGTTCGCACCAGACCGAGGAAGACTACGCTTGGAGTTCGCTGATTTTCGGAAAGCCTTTGCTGGGCCAGCGGGTAACCGACATTTTGGGGGTGGCGGCGGCGCTGCGGGCGTATTCGGGCATGAGCGCCCGGAAGTTGCGGTTGGCGGCGTGGGGCCGGTTGGCTAATGCGGCGTTGTTTGCCGCTGCCTTGGATCCGCAGATTGCGGAGGTCTACGTTTCGCAGGCTCTGCTGTCGTACCGGGATGTGGTGGAGACGGAGGAGTTTCGCACGGCTCTGGCGGATATGGTTCCGAGTCTGTTGCGGCACACCGATTTGTCGGAGGTGGCGCGGTCGATTGCCCCGCGCCGGGTGGTGCTGGCGGGTTTGGTGAACGCGAAAGGGCAGCCGGCTGCGGCGGCCGAGGTGGAAAGTACCTATCGGGGCGTTAGCAACGTTGTGATTCGGCCCCAAGCGGCGTGGTCATTGGAAGCTCTGGGTGCCTTGGGCGATTTGTAGGCCTCCCTGGAGGGTTGCGGCAGAGGCTGAATTCCCGCAGGATGAACTAAGCAGTGCGACAAGGATTTACCAGAAGACCACAGGCGGACGCGGCTGGGACGCCGGCTAAGAACTACATTACGCCGGGCGGCCTGCTGCGACTGAAACTTGAACACCACTTCCTGCTCACCCGGGAACGGCCGGCGGTGAAGGAAGTCGTCACCTGGGCGGCGAGCAACGGCGATCGGAGTGAGAACGCCGATTATCAATACGGCAAGCGGCGGCTGCGCCAGATCGATTCGCGGCTACGCTTTCTGATGAAACGGATCGAGGCCGCAGAAGTGATTGACCCGGAGAAGCCCAGATCGGGTCAGGCGGCAGCTCGGGTGTACTTCGGAGCCACGGTGCGCTATGCCGATGGAGAAGGAACGGAGCAGGTCGTGAGCATCGTGGGGGCGGACGAAGTGGACCTTAGCCGTAAGCACGTCAGTTGGGTGTCGCCGCTGGGGCGCGCATTGATGAAAGCGGAAGAGGGAGATCGCGTGGTTCTGGAAGCGCCGGGCAGCACTGCGCTTCTGACTGTGCTCGAAATAACTTACCAGCGGATTGGGGTGGAACCGTTCCGTGAGCCGCTGGGCTCCGAGACGAAGGCGAAAGAGGGCCCTTCCCCCACCGAGGCGCTGGAGGAAAGGTGACGGGCTTCCAGGGTCGCCGCAGATGGGAGCGCGTGATAGAATTTGCACGGAGAACTTTCTTTAACATGGCCGTGGCGGTAGCTGCCCGTTCCCGTTCAAAATTGCCGATATTGTCGGGTTTCTGCGTCATGCTGGGCCTGGCTTCGCCTGGTTTGATGGCCGCGGATCATGGAGCGCTGAAGGCGGAAGCGGACCGATACTTTCGGGACCGCGTGACTCCCTTTGTCAACACCTACTGTATCGCCTGCCACCAGAATCGGCGGCCGACGCGGGCTGGCGTGAATTTCTCACCAGCACTCAAAGCTCCAGGGCACGCGGCGTTTACCGAACAATGGAAAAGAGCGGACGCGCGCGTGAAGGCGCATGACATGCCGCCCAAAGGCGCGCCGCAGCCGGACGAGGGCGACCGCCGGATGTTCGGCGATTGGATGGGGAAGCTGAAATACCTCAGCGACAAGGATCCGGGACCGTTCGTGATCCGGCGGTTGACAAAAACGGAGTACGGCAACACGCTGCGGGATCTGTTCGGGGTGGACCCGGCGATTGCCGATGGGCTGCCGGATGAGGTGAGCGGGCAGGGGTATATGAATTCGTTGTCGACGCTGCAACTGGAGCAGTATTTGACGATTGCGGAAAAGGTGCTGGGCCAGATGGCGGCGCGGCCAGGCGGGCGGCGGACGGAGATGGAGAAACGGCTGTTCAGCCAGGCCGCGCCAGGGAAGAATCCGCGGCAGGCGGCGCGGGATGTGGCCCGGTTGCTG
>JBKJLJ010000422.1:0-4486 GCA_046597015.1 Bryobacteraceae bacterium | reverse complement strand
TAAGAACCAGCGGTCGAGGCGGTGCGGACCTCCCCGTTGATAAAAGTCCCCTTTACCAAGCTGCCACTGCCCTCAATGTCGATGCGAAACGGCACCTTGAGCGTTCCATAGTCGACCACCCCGTCCCAACGACCCGTTGGAGCCTCAGCCCAAGCCGACACTGCGGTCAGCGCTGCTACGAGGAAGAAGTTCACTCTCATGAGGAAAGGGTAACATCGGACTTTGGCCCGGGCCCCCGCAACGGGAACCCGGACCTTCCAACCGACCAAACTACACTACAGTCCCTTGTGAGCCAGGAACAAGCAAAGGTCCACTACGCGGTTTGAGTAGCCCCATTCGTTGTCGTACCAAGCCACAACCTTCACCAGATTGCCGCCAATCACTTTCGTCAACTGCGCATCGATGATCGAGCTGTTCGGGTTCCGCAACATATCGGTCGAAACCACCGGGTCCGTCGTGTAAGCCAGAATGCCCTTCATCGGGCCTTCCGCGGCAGCCTTCAACGCTTGGTTAACCTCTTCGGTGGTGGTCACTTTGTTCGTGATGCAAACGAGGTCCGTTACGGATACGTCCGGGGTCGGCACGCGCATCGCGTAACCATCCAGCTTACCCTTCAATTCCGGCAGAACCAGGCCGATCGCCTTCGCGGCGCCGGTCGAGGTAGGGATCATGTTAATCGCCGCGGCGCGCGCCCGGCGCAGATCGGAGTGCGGCGCATCGAGCAGGCTCTGGTCGTTCGTGTAGCTGTGGATGGTGGTCATCGACCCCTTCTCCACACCAAACGTATCGTGCAACACCTTCACAAACGGCGCCAGGCAGTTCGTCGTGCAGGACGCGTTCGAGATGATGTTGTGCTTGGCCGCATCATACATATCGTTGTTCACACCGAGGACGATGGTGAGGTCTTCATTGCTGGCCGGGGCCGAAATGATTACCTTTTTCACGGAACCGCGGCGGTGCTTGGCGGCGGCTGCACCGTCGGTGAAGCGGCCCGTGGACTCAATCACGATGTCGGCGCCGACGCCGGTCCAATCAATCTCGGCAGGGTCGCGCACGGCGAAAACCTTGATCTTGCGGTCGCCGTAGTGGATCGTGTCGCCATCCGCCCGAACGTCCATCGGCAATTGGCCGAGCGTCGAGTCGTACTTCAACAAGTGGGCGAGCGTCTTCGTGTCGGTCAGATCGTTGGTCGCGACGAATTCAATCTCGGGATTGTGCAGGGCGGCGCGCAAAACGTTCCGGCCGATCCGGCCGAAGCCGTTGATGCCTACTTTAATTGCCATGTTCTTAGGGTTCTCCTGAAGGGTATACTTTTCCCTTCCAGTGTAACCTAGGGGCTCGCCAGACCGCTTAGTTTGCCGCCTTCGGGCGCGGTGTCGCGTCCCCGTCTTTCGTCAATCCCATCACCCATTTCGCCGCTTCCGTCCACATTTTCTGCACCTTCGGATGCTCCCACGCCTGCACCGTGTGCCCCAGCGTCGAAACGAAAACCCGGCCCGATCCGTAGTTCCGCACCCACGAAACGGCAAAATCCCCGTCCGTCCGGTGGACGCCCTTTTTCGTCAGGTCCACCCCCGCCGTGTCCAGGCTCATCAACACCCGTACCCGGTCCCGCGAATAGCTCTTCACCTGGTAGATCTCATCGAAAAGGAAGAAATCCTTCGGGAAATGCGAGGTCACCGGATGCTTCGGATCCTCCGTCACGAGCTTCGCATTGAACTGGTTCCAGGGATGCAAATCGAAATAGCCGCCCACCAGCTCGCCATATTCCGGCCAGTTGTACAGCGTGTCCACCCCGCTGTGCGCGGCCATAAAGCCCTTGCCGTCCTTGCGGATGAAGTCGAGCAGCGCCGTTTTTTGCTCATCGTCCAAGTCCAACTCGCCGGAGGTGAAGAAGAACACGGCGTCAAAATAGTCCAGGTTCTTCGCGTTCGCACCCAGCTTCTTCTTCGTAATCAGTTCCGTGTCCGTCCGCAGAAACGTGTCCCAAAGCCCGGTCTCTTTCCCCAGCTTCCAGATCGTCGCGATCCCCTCCGACATCGAGTCGTGCTGAAACCCCTTCGACTGGCCGATCGCCAGGATTCGCTTCCGCTTCGGCGCTTCCGGGGTCTGCGCGCTCAGCAGAAACGCGCCTACAATGAATATCGAGATCACTCGCATAGCGCCCCCAGTTTACTAAAATGAAGCTCCTTTTTCTGACTCTCGCCTGCTCCCTCCTGCTCGCCGCCCAATCGAAACCGGTCAGCATTCGGCCCGCCGATTTGCAGCCGAAGAACGTCGCCGTTGCAGAGGTGACCTTCAAGGGCCGCACTGCCACCCGGCTCACGGACAACGCCACTGGCGATCTCCCCGACGGACAGCGCATAGCCCTCCTCAAGGATATCGAGTTCCAGGACGGCGTCATCGAGTTTGATCTCGCCGGCGACCGCGTCCCCGGAGCCTCCGAAGCCTCCCGCGGCTTCACCGGCTTCGCCTTCCGCGTCAGCCCGGACGGCAAGAGCTACAACGCCTTCTATCTCCGCCCCTACAACGGCCGCTCGAAAGATCAGGTGCAGCGCAACCACTCCGCCCAGTACATCTCCATCCCGGAATTCGGCTGGCGCAAGCTCCGCGAAACCTTCCCGAAGATGTACGAAGCCTACGTCGACCTCGTCCCCGGTGAATGGACCAAAGTAAAAATCGAAGTCCGCGGCAATTCCGCCAAACTCTACGTCCACGGCGCCGAACAACCCACCCTCGTCATCAACGACCTCAAAGGCGGCAACCCCAAGGGCGGCCTCGCTCTCTGGATTGACCCCTCCAGCCTCTCCCACTTCGCCAACGTCCGTATCTCGAAGTAAGATGCGCTTCCCCGCTCTTCTCCTTCTTGCCGCCAGCGCCTGGGCCCAGTCCCCCGCCGACCTCGAAGCCGTCGTCACCACCGACGCCGGCTCGTTCCGCTTCGCCTTCGCCCCGGACAAAGCGCCGAAACACGTCGACCAGTTCCTCCTCCGCGCCCGCCAAGGCTACTACAACGGCAGCGCCTTCTTCCGCGTCGTCGCCAATGGCATTATCCAAGGCGGAGACCCCCTCCTGAAGAATCCTAAAACAGCCCGCAACCTCTGGGGCACCGGCGGTCTCAACCTCCTCGCGGACGAGTTCAGCGACCTAAAACACGAACGCGGCACCGTCTCCACCGTTCGCATCCCCGGCAAAGCCGGCAGCGACGGCGCCCAGTTCTTCGTCTGCGCCGGCCCGCAGGTCGCCCTCGACGGCCAGTATTCCGCCTTCGGCCGAGTCACCGAAGGCATGGACGTCGTCGAAAAAATCTCACAGACCCCCGCCGGCGAAAACGGCGTCACTACCGCGCCCGTTCGCATCGTCTCCGTCACCATCGAGCCGAAGAAAGTCGAGCCCTTTCTTACCGCCACCCCCGCCGAACTCGCCCGCACCGTTGCCCTCAAAACCACTCTCGGAACCCTAAAAATCGCCCTGGAACCAACCTGGGCCCCCGAGCACGCCCGCAATTTTCTGAAGCTCACCACCACCGGTTGGTTCAACGGCACGCCGTTCCATCGCATCGCCCCCGGCTTCGTCGTCCAAGGCGGCATCCCCGCCCCCGGCCGGGCTCACAACGCTGACCGCTGGGTCCGAAATCTCAAAGGCGAGTTCAACGCCGAACGCAAACACACTCGCGGCATCGTCTCCATGGCGCGCGGCGACGACCCTAACTCCGCCGCCACCTCCTTCTTCCTCATGCTCGGCGACGCCCCCCACCTCGACGGCCAATACTCCGCCTTCGGCCGCATCATCGAAGGTCTCGAAATCCTCGAAGCCTTCGAAAAAGAACCGGTCGACGGCGAAACGCCCAAACGCCGCCTCGAGATCCTCGAAGCCGTCGTTCTCCCATAAGAGCCCTCCCCTAGTCGATCAAGCCCTTCCGCACCGCAAACCGTACCAGCTCCCCCGTCGAATGCAGGTTCAACTTTTCCATGATCCGCCCCCGGTGCGCATCCACGGTGTAAACGCTCAGATTGAGCACCCCGGCCACGTCCTTGTTCGTCTTCCCTTCGGCGATCATCTGCAGCACCTCCCGCTCCCGGCTGCTCAGCAGGTCCAACGGGTCCGAGACATGCTTCCGATAGTCGGTCAAGACCGCGTCGCTCACGGCCGGGCTCAGATATCCTTCCCCCCTCGCCACCGCCCGCACCGCGGTTAAGAAGTCCACATCAATCGAATCTTTCAACAGATAACCCCGCGCTCCCGCCCGCAGGATCTCCCGCACATAAACCGAATCCTTGTGCATACTCAACGCCAAGACCCGCGTCTGCGGTGACGTTTCCGCCAGCCGACGCGTCGCCTCAATCCCGTTCAGTTCCGGCATGGCCACGTCCATCACAACCACGTCCGGATGCAACTCGGCCGCCTTGGCGATCGCCTCGCGGCCATTCCCCGCCTCGCCGACAATTTCCATATCCTCTTGCGCCGCCAGGATCATTCGAAATCC
>JBKJLJ010000391.1:0-5679 GCA_046597015.1 Bryobacteraceae bacterium | reverse complement strand
AGAAGATGTTCCCGTGAGGGCGTTCGTTGCGCGTTTCGGTACAATTTCCTTGCGGCTTGCATGCAGACCATACTCGTAATCGATGACGACGACAGCTTGAGAGATACGATCGGCTTGATGCTGGAGCAGGAGAGCTTTCGAGTTCACCAGAGCGCCAATGGACGGGACGGCTATGAGAAGGCGTTGAGCTTGAAACCGGACTTGATCCTGGTGGATTTGCGTCTCCCAGGAATGAGCGGGGTGGAGATCTGCCGCCAACTGCGCACGGACAAAGTGCACACTCCCATTATTGTACTGAGTGCGGTGGGGGACGAAATCGATAAGGTGCTGCTGCTGGAGATTGGGGCGGACGACTACGTGGTGAAGCCGTTTGGGCGCCGGGAGTTGATTGCGCGGATCCGGGCGATCCTGCGGCGGTCATCGGGTGAGGCGCATCATGTCTTGAAGTTTTCGGATACGGAAGTGAACATTGAGCGGCGGGCGGTGCAGCGGGCGGGGCAGGAGATCAAGCTGACCCCGGCGGAGTATAGCCTGCTTGTGTTCTTCCTGCAGAATCCGGACCGGCCGTTGACCCGGGACGTGATTTTGAACTCGGTCTGGGGGTACAACTCGTTTCCGCATACGCGGACGGTGGACGCCCATATCGTAAAGCTGCGGCAGAAGTTTGAAGCTGACCCGGCGGTGCCGCGGCACTTCCTGACGGTGCATGGAATCGGCTACCGGTTTTTGCCATGAGGTGGACGGTGCTGGTGGTGGAGGACAACGTGGAACTGGCGGACACGCTGGCGCTGGCGTTGAGTCTGTTGCCGGAGCTGGAGGTGTTAGTGGCTTATGACGGGCGGCAGGGGTCCATGATGTTAGAGCTGGCGGATGCACTGTGCACGGATCTGGACTTGCCGCGGGGAAGCGGAGAGGGGTTGATCAAGACTTTTCGGAATCGGAAGCCGGGCGCACCGGTGATAGCGATGTCGGCGGGGCCCGGGGAGAAGGCCGGGGCGGATCGATTTTTTCCGAAGCCGTATTCGACGGCGGCGGTGCGGGAGGCGTTGAAGGAAATGCTCTATGCGTAGACTACTGATATTGCTGTGGGTCCCGGCGCTTTGGGCGCAGGCGGATATCCTGGCGAGGCTCGAAAAGTTAGAGGCCGAGAACGCGAAGCTGCGCGGCGAGGTGGCGGAGCTGCGGGCGAAGGTGGATACCTTGGTGCCGGAGCGGTTGGAGATTGCCGAGCGGCGGATTGAGGAGCAGGCTTCGACGAAGGTAGAGGCGGCGAGCCGGTTTCCGATCGAGTTTTCGGGGATGGCGCTGTTCAACGTCTTCGCGAACTCGGCCGGGGCGGGGGGCGTGGACACGCCGACGCAGGCGAGCGCGGCGGTGAACCGGCGGGTTGCGGGGCTGACGTTCCGCCAGTCAATTGTGGGAATTCAATTCCATGGACCCAGGACCTTCTTTGGGGCGAAGGTCTCGGGTTCCGCGTTTGGGGACTTCTGGGAGGGCAACACGGAGGGCACTGGGAACGTGCCGTTTCGGCTGCGGACGGCCGAGGCGACGCTGGCTTGGGAGCGGCGGTCGGTTTCGGTGGGACTGATGAAGCCGTTGATTTCGCCATGGAACCCGACGTCCTTTGCGACGGTGGGGGTGGTGCCGCTGACGAGCGCGGGGAACTTGTGGCGGTGGCAGCCGCAGATTCGGTATGAGGAGAAGCTGGGCGACTTCCGGTTGCAGGGGGCGGTGATGCAGACTTCGGAGCAGTCAGGATTGGCAAACGCGGCGCTGGTGACGCTGCGGCGGCCGTCGCTGGAGATGCGGGGGGCGTGGGTGAAGGACAAGTTTGAGTTTGGGGCGGGAGGGCATGTTTCGACGTCGCACGTGACGGGGCGGAGCGTGCCGTCGCGAATCTTTACGTTGGACTGGAAGGCGCAACCGACGGAGAAGTTGGAGCTGACGGGCACCTTCTTCAACGGGGAGAACGTTCACCATTTGGGTTCGTTACGGCAGAGTTTTCGGTTTCTGCCCGGAGGGGCCGTGGAGGCGGTGAGGAGCCGCGGGGGATGGGCGCAGGCGGCGGTGACGGTGACGGGGCGGGTGACGGTAAACCTGTTTGCGGGGATTCATGACGATCGGGAGAGCGACTTGGTTCGAGGGCAGAATGGGCGGAACCGGACGGGGGGCGCGAATGTGATGGTGCGGATTGCGCCGAATGTGGTGATGGGCCTCGAGAGTTTGCAGATCCGTTCGTTGATCCTGGGGACTGGGGAAAGGAGGGTAAACCGTTATGATCTTTCGCTGGCTTACATTTTTTAGCGTATTGCCGGCGATAGCGGCGACGGTGTCGGGGACGGTGGAGTTAACCGATGCAAAGGTGAAGAGTTGGGACGGGGTCGTGGTGTGGCTGGAGCCGCTGCAGGGCAAGCCGGTGCTGACGCCGGGCCGGGTGGTATTGGACCAGAAGAACAAGAAGTTTTCGCCGCATGTGCTGGCGGTGCCGGTGGGGTCGACGGTGGACTTTCCGAACCACGACCCGATTTTCCACAACGCGTTTTCGAACTTTGCGGGGCAGCCGTTTGACACGGGGTTGTATGCGCCGGGTACTTCGCAGAAGGTGGTTTTTCGGCGGGAGGGGTTTGTGCGGGTGTTCTGCAACATCCATGCGATTATGAGCGCTGTGATTGTGGTGGTGCCGACGCCCTATTATGCCGTGACGTTGGCGAATGGGAGTTGGCAGGTGGCGAACGTGCCGCCGGGGGAGTATCAGCTACGTCTGTTTCATGAACGGGCGACGCAGGAGACGCTGTCGAAGCTGGAGATGAAGGTGGTGGTGAGTGATGGAATTCTTACGGTGCCGCGGGTGAAGGTTTCCGAATCCGGGTATCTGGAAGTGCCGCACAAGACGAAGCATGGCCGGGAGTATCCGGCTAAACCGCAGGAGAATGGGCCGTATATAGGGGGTAAGTGAGATGTCCCTCCGTTGGAAGATTTGGCTGGCGGTTTTTGGTTCGGTGACGTTGCTGTTTGGGGTGACGGGGTGGATTCTGCAGCGGCATGCGATTGGGAGCGCGACGCGGTCGCTCGAAGAGGAGATGCGGGGGAGCGTGTTGACGTACGAGAGCGTGTGGCAGGCGCGGCAGGAGATGCTGGGGACGGCGGCGTTGCTGCTAAGCAGTTTGCCGAATGTGCGGGCGGCGTTTGGGACGCAGGACGCGGCGACGATCCGGGATTCGGCGGCGGAGTTACGGGGGATGCTTTCGCAGGGGCTGCGGGAGCGATCGTTCTTCGTGGTGTGCGACCCGCGCGGGGGGCCGATTGCGACGATTGCGGGGAACCCGCCGGCGATGGCGAGTTGGCCGATGGTGAAGCCGGGGGTGCGGCAGCAGACGGGATTCTTCGTGAAGGGGCGCGCGATTTATCAGTTGGTACTGACGCCGGTGCTGGTGGATTCGGCGCGGGGCCCCGCGATGATCAGCTTGCTGGTGGCGGGGTACCCGGAGAGCGAACGGCCGGAGCAGTTGACGGGCGGCGAGTTTGTATTTTCGGTGGCGGGGCAGCAGGTGGAGAGGCCCGGGGTGAGGCTGGATCGGCCGCTGTTGGGGCTGGACGGGGCGCCGGTGGGGACGTTGAGCATTTTTCGGAGCCCGGGCGGGGCGGGGCAGCAATTGGCGGACTTGCAGCGGGATCTGATTTGGATGTGGGGGGCCGCCATGCTGTTGAGCTTGGTGTTGAGCTTCTTTTTGGCGCGGCGGATCGTCGAGCCGCTGGGGGCGCTGGACCGGGCGGCGATGGCGATTGCGGAGCAGCGATATGACGGGCGGCTGCCGGTGACGAGTAACGATGAATTGGGGCGGCTGGCGGCGACGTTCAATTCGATGAGCGGGTCACTGGAGGCGGCGCGCGGCGAGCTGATTCGACAGGAGCGGATTTCGACGGTGGGGCGGATGGCTTCGAGCATTGTGCATGATTTGCGGAACCCGTTGGCGGCGATCTACGCCGGGGCGGAGATGTTGATCGACTCGGACAATCTGGCTCCGCAGCAGACGAAGCGGTTGGCTTCGAACATCTATTCGGCGAGCCGGCGGGTGCTCGAGATGCTGCAGGAGTTGTTGGACGCGGCGAAGGGGAAGACGGGAGAGATTGAGACGTGCCGGTTGAGTGAGGTGGTGGAGGCGGCGGTGGAGAGCCAGGAGGTGGGGCATATACGCTTTCGGGTGGAGATTCCGGAGGGGTTGGAGCTGCCGATGGACCGGGCGCGTATGGAGCGGGTGTTCGTCAACCTGATCGCGAACGCGATTGAGGTGATGCCGGAGGGGGGCGAGATTTCGATTGTGGCGAAGGCGGAGGGCAAGGACGTGACGGTGGCGGTGAGCGACCAGGGGCCGGGGATCGCGGCGGAGGTGAAGGAGCGACTGTTTCAGCCGTTTACGAGCTTTGGGAAGCGGAACGGGTTGGGGCTGGGGCTGGCGTTGAGCCGGCAGACGGTGCTGGAGCACGGCGGCGATCTGACAGCGACCAACTACGCGGGAGGGGCGGTGTTTTCGGTGAAGCTGCATGGATGAGATTTGGAGCTCGTTTTGGTTTACGGTGTGGATGGCGGGGGCGTCGACGGGGTTGGCGCTGGCGACCGGGGTGGGGCTGGCGCTGCGGGGGTCAAAGGTGATGTGGCAGGTGCCGTTGGCGATGCCGCATTTGACGATGGCGGTGGTGGTGGTGCATCTGATGGCACCGAGCGGGGTGGTGGCGCGGATGATCTACGCCGTCGGGGGGATTGGGGGGCCGGGAGAGTTTCCGGACGTGGTGCAGGACCGGTGGGGATTTGGGATTATCCTCGTCTATTGGCTGAAGGAGACCCCGTTTTTTGCCTTGATGGCGATGACGGTGCTGCGGCGGTTGAGCGGGGAGTATGACGCCGTGGCGGCGACCTTGGGGGCGGGGCGTTGGCAGCGGTTGCGGTACGTGACGTTGCCGCTATTGGCTCCGGCGATGGTGCCGGCGACGCTGCTGGTGTTTGGGTTTGTTTTTGCGAGTTATGACGTGCCGTTTCTGTTGGGGCGCACGCATCCGGCGGTGTTGAGCGTGGTGGCGCAGCGGTATTTCGTGAGCGAGCGGGAGGTGGCGTTGGGCATTTCGGCGGGGATGGGATTGTTTAGCGCGGGGCTGGCGGGACTTTACGTGCGGCTGAGGACGGAATGGTGAGATCGCTGGTTTGGAGCATGGCGGGACGGTGGCTGTGGCCGGACCTGACGCCGGCGGAGTGGAGCGGGCGGGCGTGGCGGGCGGAGCCGGTGGGGATCTCTTTGGGGCGGACGCATTCGGCGGTATTGAGCGTGGTGGCGTTGGGGATTTCGGCGGGGATGGGATTGTTCAGCGCGGGGCTGGCGGGACTTTACGTGCGGCTGAGGACGGAATGGTGAGATTGCTGGTGTGGGTGCCGGTGGTGTGTTTGCTGGTCAGGAGCCTGGCGGGGCGGTGGCTGTGGCCGGACGTAATGCCGGCGGAGTGGAGCGGGCGGGCGTGGGGGGCGGTGCGGGCGGAGCCGGTGGGGAACTCATTGGGGCTGGCTTTGGTGGCGATGGTGGGTGCGGTGTTGTTGGGGATGGCTCTGGCGGGGCCGTTTCGACGGTCGGAGTGGGTGCGGTGGGCGGTGTTGACGGTGGCGCTGTTGCCGCCGCTGGCGATGGGGGTGGG
>JBKJLJ010000335.1:0-2525 GCA_046597015.1 Bryobacteraceae bacterium | reverse complement strand
GACGGTCGCGAGCTTTGTCTTGCTACTGACGATCGAAGTGATCTGCCTGCCGATCTTTGGGATTTTCTACGACATTACTTGGATTCCGCAGGCGTTGCCGCTGTTGGGGATCTTCGCGTTGGGCACGTGGGGAATGACGATCTTGGGTACGCTGTTCAGCGCCCTGACGGTGAACCTGAGCCTTCGTGAGTTGATGTTGCCGATGCTGCTCTATCCGCTGATGCTGCCGGCTTTGATGGCGGCGATGCGGCTGACGACGATTTTGCTGGCCGGCAATGCGATTGCCGGCAACGACCTGGTCTGGCTGCGGCTGTTGATTGGGTTCGATATCATTTTTACGGCGCTGTCGCTGGCTTTGGTCGAGACGATTCTTGTAAGGTGAAGTTTATGACGAAAAATATACGACTCGGTCTGGGCGCTCTCGTCGGAATGCTGTTGCTGCGCAATCTCTACGTCATTCTGTTCAATCTTCCGGATGAGATGGAGCAGGGGCCAATTTACCGCATCTTTTATTACCATTTGCCCGCTTTCTTCGCGGCCATCCTCTGCTACATGACGGCCCTCGTAGCGAGTTCGATGTACCTGATTAAGAAGAACCTGCGTTACGATGCGATCGCGATGTCGGCGACCGAGGTCGGCCTGGCTTTTGCGGCCGTGAACCTGACTACGGGGATGATTTGGGGCCGGATTAGCTGGGGCATTTGGTGGGCCTGGGATGCGCGCCTAACCTGGGCCCTGATCTGTTGGCTCGTCTATTTCGGCTATTTAATGCTGCGCCAGGCGATTGATGATCCCACCGAGAGAGCCAAAAATTCGGCGGTTCTTTCGATCTTCGCGTTCGTTTCGGTCGCGATTACTTATAAAGCCATCGAGTGGTGGCGGACGCAGCATCCCGGGCCGGTGCTGAGCATCCGTACCGGCAAGCAGTTGATCGACCCGATCATGGAAAACATGCTTTATATGAACTTTCTGGCGCTGGCGACTTTGGCCGTCTTAATGGTCATCATTCGTCTGAATCAGGAAGAAATGCAACGTCAAATCGACGGCCTGCGCCGTCGGGCTCACGCGATCTAACGGGACGGAAATGGACGATCGGAATATCCACTTTATGTTTTGGGGCTTGGCTACGGCCTGGGGCCTGTTGGCGATTTATGTTGTAATGCTTGCTGCGCGAGAGGGGCGGTTGAAGAAACAACTGGATAGCCTCAAGCGCATGATCGAGGAGAAACAATGAATCGCCGTCAACTGCTCGGCCTTGCCGCCGCAGCGCTTCCCGCCCGCCACTTGGCTGCTCAGGAGAAGGCCGCCAGGGCCGTCCGTGGGTTACCCTCGCCGAAGATTAAAGACGTGAGCGTAATCGCTACCGCGCCGGGCGGCTTGCGCCTGCCGGTCGTGAAGATCACGACTGACCAGGATGGACTTTACGGCTATGGCTGCGCGACGTTCACGCAGCGGGCCGACCTGGTGGTGGAGGCGGTGAACCGCTACTTGAAGCCGTTTCTGATCGGCAAATCGGCCGACCGCATCGACGACATTTGGCAGGCTTGCTATAACTCTTCTTATTGGCGCAACGGGCCGGTGCTCAACAACGCCATCAGCGGCGTCGACCAAGCGCTGTGGGACATCAAAGGCCGCCAGGCCAATATGCCGGTATACCAACTCCTGGGCGGGAAGTTGCGCGAGGCGGCCGATTGCTATGGCCATGCCAGCGGTAATGAAATCCCCGAGGTACTCGATAGCGTGCGCAAGTACATGGACCAGGGCTTTCGCCATGTGCGGGTGCAAGTGGGCATCCCGGGGATGGCGGCCTATGGCTCGGGCGGACGCACCGATACGAAGATCCAGGCGCTGCACACCGGACCGGTGTATGAACCGGCCGTCTATATCCGACGGACGTTGAAGCTGTTTGAAGCCTGCCGGAAAGAGCTTCCCGAAGAATTAGAGCTTTGCCATGACGTGCATGAACGGGTTAGCCCGATTCAGGCCCTGCAGATGGCTAAGGACGTCGAGAAGTTCAAGCTGTTCTTTTTTGAAGATCCGTTAAGCCCGGAAGATATTGCGTGGTTCCGCTTGATGCGGCAGCAGTGCACGACGCCGATTGCGATGGGGGAGTTGTTCAACAGCCCGCACGAGTGGAGTCCCTTGATCACCGAGAAGCTGATCGACTATATCCGCGTGCATGTTTCGCAGGCGGGCGGATTAACGCCTTGCCGGAAAATCGCGATTCTGGGCGAGATCCATGGGGTGAAGACCGCTTGGCACGGTCCGGGCGACGTGAGCCCGATCGGTCATGCGGCCAATGTGACGTTGGACCTCGTGAGCTACAACTTCGGCATCCAGGAGTACAGCCCGTTTAGCGAGCGAGTGCGGGAAGTGTTCGATGGTTGCCCGGAGATGAAGAACGGTTATCTGTACGCCAACGAGAAGCCGGGTTGGGGCATCGAAGTGAATGAAAAGGCCGCGGCGAAGTACCCGTTTGGCTTCGGCGAGAATGGGGAGAAAAAGTCCCTGAACGGGGGCTGGGG
>JBKJLJ010000159.1:0-7217 GCA_046597015.1 Bryobacteraceae bacterium | reverse complement strand
ATGAAAAAAGGGCATTCAGGGGAAAGATCAACTACCGAAACTCGTACCGCGAAACTGCTATTGCAAGATCATAGGGGTCCTGATTGATCATCGCCTTCGGTGCGAACGTTCGAATGGCTGGCGTCTCGTACGCGGAGCCCGACGCTACCATTTGCTTGCGGCGATGTCCATAGAGAGCGATTTAGCGTCGACCAATCCAAAGGGCGCCGAGCCCGTCCTCGCAAACGTCGGCCTCGAACAACATCTCAAGACCGCACCGACGTTGAAATCGATGCTGGAAAACGATAGGGATCATGGCCACGGGGAGGCTTCGGTCCGCGAAGATGAATACAAGGGCCACCACATCGTCGTCAAAACTACCTATGAAGTAACGGTCGACGGCAATCCGTTCCACGCTTCGCTCGGTGTGTCGATGGGCGGCAATGTCCAATATCACGGGATTCCGAACGTTGGTTTCGCCTCAGCCATCGAACTGATGCGCTCCGTCATTGACCAATTCGCCGACGAGTTTCCCGCGGTCAAAGGCAAGAGGAAGAAGCCCGCGACGCCGCTGCCAGATCCCGCTCCCTCAAACATGGGCCACGACCATTCGGGAATGGCCGCAATGTCGATGCCCCCGGCGGGAGGCCCGAAAAAGAACGCCTCCGTTCCCAAGAAGAAGGCCGGCGCACGGGTCACGAAGGCAGGTAAATAACAATGCCCATCCGCAAAAACATGGTCACCAACGCCGCCGAACGGCAAAAATACATCCAAGGCTGTATTGCCCTCAAGGCCCAATTTACAGCCGGAATCACTACCACCAGCCTCGGCATCCCCGGGCCCTCAAAGCCAGTTTCATCCTGGGATCGATTCGTCGCCTGGCATAGTGCGGCGATGGGCGTCGCCCACCGTGGACCATTGTTCCTTCCTTGGCATCGCATGATGTTGCGGACCCTCGAGCAGCTCTTGCAGCAGGTCCTTGGCGACCCGAGTTTCGGACTCCCCTATTGGGATTGGGCGGCGGACGGCCAGTTGACCCCGGCTCAGCAACTCGCCGCGCCGTTGTGGTCGAACGGGAACGGTCTCGGAAACGGAACTTCGGCGCCAGGTCCCTTCACGTTGGCCGCGTTTCCCGTGCGGCTGGCGTCGAACTCGATCGGACAACTCAGGCAGGTGAACCGGGCCCTGCAGCGCGCCCGCGGCGTCAGCGCAGCAACGCTACCGACCAAGGCGATGACCGCAGCGGCGGTCGCCGCCACTC
Source organism: Bryobacteraceae bacterium (assembly GCA_046597015.1). Classification (GTDB taxonomy): domain Bacteria; phylum Acidobacteriota; class Terriglobia; order Bryobacterales; family Bryobacteraceae. Next base: position 5,977 of record JBKJLJ010000159.1, on the reverse strand, counting down.
CGTACGATGTCGCGCCCTGGAACACGTCGTCCGCTTCCGGATTTCGCAACCGCGTTGAAGGTTGGAATCCCCCAAACCAGTTGCACAACCTCGTCCATATCTGGACCGGGGGCGACATGCTGCCCGCGTCTTCGCCAAACGATCCGGTGTTCTTCCTGAACCACTGTAACGTCGATCGCATATGGGAAAAGTGGATGCAGCTCCACACCCGCACCTATATTCCGACGAACACGACTGCCGGGGCTCCCATCGGCCAGCGGTTGAACGATCCGATGGTCTCGCCCTTCGGGCCGACGGTCACGGCGGCCCAGGTGTTGAATATGACCGCGATCTACCAGTACGATTCGGTAAACGTCTAAGATCTGTAAACTTGGGGCGGCCAGGGTGTCTCCCCAAGGAAGCGCAGGATTTGACCCGCCGTCCGCGTCGCGCGGCAGCCTTCGGTCCAAGGTGATTCGGTCACCGATCACTCAGGTGCTTGCCTCGCACCCCATGGAGATCGGAGCAGGGCAAAAACAGGCGTTTGGACTATGGGTCTTCCGGCCGCAACCGGTCTTCTTAGCAATCTGTGCTTAGGGCCCGGGGCCAACTTCCTCACTGTCATGAATCGCGAAGGTGTAGTTTGGCCAGTCCCCTCTTTGGAGTCGATGAGATCCGCTCTGCCACACTTTATTCCGGCCGACCTGAAGCAGAGCTGCGAACAGGCGCTTCGCCTTGATCGACGGCCTTCGCCTCATTCGATCGAGAAGACCTTCTGAAATTGAGGCAGGACATCTTCCCCTGATCAATGCATTCGGCGGCAACTCGCAAGGCCAAAGCTCGTACGGCTGAAATCGCCGCTTCGCGGGTCGGACCACACGCCATTACTCCGGGCATAGACTCGACATCCGCCCACCAGCGACCGTCGGCACGGGCACTTTTTTGTTGAGGTAGTCCGACCCTGTATCTTGGCCGATGAATCGAGAATTAGCCTCGTTGCGCGCGAACATCGCACCTCACGCGATCCCGCGCTATCCCATGCGGCAACTCAACAATAATTTTCCCAATCCTCGGGAGCGCGCCTGCAGTTCTAGTCAAACGAGGCAGGGAGCGTCGCGCTAAGAGCTAAGCTATTCAGCAAAACCCTCGGACTTACCCAACCAAGCGACAAAGCCCGGAACGTTCTTCTCGAGAGAATCGAGTAGGCGCGTCAAAGTCACCCCTACGTTGGCCGCTTGGTCTTGCAGTTTCTCTATTACTAAGGGGGGATCTTGTTCATAGAGCCCACGTAGGAAGGTCGACGGACCCTGAGCTTCGATCCGCCATGGCTCAATCGCAACGTCCGGAAAGTGTCGCAGGTTATAGGTCACAATCAAGCTAGATTCAGAATGAACCGCGGCAGCCAAAACGTGGCGATCGCCTTCCTCGTTTGTCATCCGCTCGATCATCGGACCGTGCCCCTCCACCCAGGCCTCTGGAAAGTGACGTCGCATCTCGGCTTCGCGCCGCCGAGCCTTTCCAGGAGGCAAGCCCCATTTCTGGATCAAATTGCGGCTTACCTCGTCCATGATCGTTTCGGACCACTTCGGAGAGTAAAGGCTCGGAGCCTCAGCCATTCGAAGCAGAGTGTCAGCCAATGGCATCGGGATCAAAACGCAGGCGTCTAAAACGACCCTCCGCTTCCCGCTCACTCGTCTTGGCCACCTTCGGGGATCTCGCCGACATCGTACAGTCCAGCAGCGAACGCTTCCTTCGCCATACGGTCCAGTGCTGCATGACGCTCGACATCGCGGCGCTTCTGATAAGCCATCAAATCCTTCATATGAATGCGCCGGTGACTTCCCGCCAGGTGATACGGTAACTCGCCGGAACTCAGCAGTTTAATCAAGTACGGTCTTGAAACGCCCAGCAAATCCGCCGCCCTCTGCGTCGTCAGTTGCTGACTCTCAGGCACCAGCAAAATAGCTCGACCAAGCTGCAGATTCCGCGCAATATCCTTCAAAAGCCGGAAAACCGCAACGGGCAGTTCCACCCGCTTACCGTCTGTGCCAATCAGCGATGGCGAACCAAGCCGGAGGATTCGGTTCAACTCACGAATCTGGTTACCTTCTGTCTCTGGTGCAGAAATCGGCTCAGTTGGCATCTTTGACCCTCGACACCATACTAGCACATAATCGAATTAATCGAATCGCTATCGCATTATCCGAAGCACGAATCTCCATCACCCCAGCCGCCACCTATCTCCAGCATTCAGCTTTGCCTCAAAAAACACCGCTTCGGACCCGCTGTCCGGAAAGGAAAAAAGTCATCGCTTTTTAGATTTTGTCAAGAATCGTGGGTTGATCTACGGAGGAAAGCGGAAACGGAATCGGCACGCTAACGCGGATTCCCCCCACCACTTCTCGCGCAATCGACTTTAGAACGGTTGGCTCCGACGAAATCTCGGAGATCGCAACAAGGAATTTTTTAGCCAGGATGCACGGGCACTTTCTCCAGGTGCGGAGTCTCTGGTCCTGTCCGCGAGTATGCTTCGCTGCAAGCGACACCGGAAGCCGTCCGAATACTTGCCAGATCCACTCAGAGAGCGTATCGTAGCGGTAGTCGGAGCTTTTATGAGCGCAGACAGGCTGAAAATAATCACTTTCGAAGATGGAAAATGTGGCGGAAAACCCTGTATCCGGGGCCACCGTCTGCGATCTTCCGATATCCTCGAACTCTTAGCCAACGGCGCTAGCTTCGATGAGATTCTGGCGGATTATTCTTTCCTTGAGCAGGAAGACATTTTCGCCGCGATTCAATACGCGGCGCTGCAAACAAACCATACCATCCTTCAGGCCTCGTGAAGTTCCTGGTCGACAACCAACTGCCCGCGGCGCTCGCCCGCTTTTTGGCTTCACCCGGGTGGATTGCCAGCACGTCCTTGACCTTGATTTGGCAGAGGCTACAGATTCCGAAATCTGGAATCACGCCACCGCTCGCGATTGCATTGTAATCAGCAAGGACGAGGATTTTCTGTCCTTGGCAAACTCTCCCTCAGCCACGACTCGGCTGGTGTGGGTTCGCATCGGAAATTGCCGCACAAAAGCGCTGCTTTCCACCTTCGAAAATTTGTGGCCGAAGATCGAAGCCAGCCTCAAAGCGGGGGATCGAGTCATCGAGATTCGCTAGCGACTCGTTCTCACTCTAACGGATGCCCCAAAAGCGAAAAGGTCGCCCGGCCGTTGTGCGCGAGTTCCACAAAAGCCCCGACGCTTTCTTCTCCCCCAACACGACAAAGGTATCCACTCGTCGTCGCATCCAAGTGGAAACCTCCCCGGAACGGCGCCTTCAGGGCCGCTAGCACTTACCCGCCGCCCGAAGCGGCTCGCGCACAGATCACCCAAGTGCTTGGGGCGCACACCATGGATAACAGATCAGTGAAAAATCAGCGTTGCGTACGCCTGTTTGCCGGCGGTGCGTTGGAATACAAGTCTTCGGGCCGCAACCCGGTCTTCTTGGCAATCTACGCTAACAGACCGGGGCCAACTTCCTCACTGTCGTGAAACGCGAAAGTATAGTTTGGCCAGCCCGGTCGTTGAAGGCCGGTCGTTGGAGTTGACGCCAAGATCCGCTCTGCCAGACTACATTCCAGCCAATTCGCAGCAGGGCTGCTAACAGACGCGTCGCCTTGATCGATGGCCATCGGCTCATGGGATCGAGAAGACCTTCTCAAATTGAGGTGGGACATCTTCCCCGTGATCGATGCAGTCAGCGGCAACCCGCAAGGCCAACGCTCGTACGGCTGAAATCGCCGCTTCGCTGGACGGGCCATAGGCCATCACCCTCGGCATCGACTCGACGTCCGCCCACCAGCGACCGTCGGCCTCTTGTCCAATGACAATAGGAATGAATTCTAAAGAGTTTTCCATTGGCCTTCTCACGCTGAGTATAACCGTCCCAGAACGCGGACGTTCATCAAGACAACTCAACCTTCATTTCCCCAACCCAACAAACGGTATCCACACCTCCTCGCATCTACGTGGAAACCTCACCAAATCGGCCTCTCCGCGAAAATAGACGGTCAGCCGATTCGTGCATTACACCACCTCAACCGGCCCCTCCTTCTATTTGCACGAACCAACCCTATCTGAAGAATCCTTCATTCAATAGTGAGGTCAGCTCTCTGCTGCCGTGAACGACACGGACCAGATCCACACCGTCTTGTAGGGGAAAGTAGAAAAGAAGAATCTTCTCAAAGCCATCGGACACCGATACTCTGCGCATACCTTGTAGTTCGATGTTGCTGACAACGAATGAAGTTCCTCTATCTGGCTGAGTCGCTAGAAGGGCCAACGTAGAATCGGCGGCATCAAGAAAACGATCTGCGATTTCGATACTGGCCGTTTCTGCATACCAGACCCATTGCGCGATAAGGTCGCGTTTTGCGGCCTCGCGTTTGAGTACCCGTGCCATCAGGCCGTCTTACGTGATTTGCGTGACTCGAATTGCTTTACAGCTTCTCGGCGAATTTCGGCCCAGTCCTCTTTTCGCATCTCGCTAGAGCCGCTGCTCTGGATGCCTTCCATCAGGAGGCCTTCGAGTTTTTCTTGAGCCTTCCGCTTCTCGTCGACGCGGATCAGGTCTCGCACGTATTCGCTCACGCTGCTGTAGCGGCCAGAGCCAACTTGATCATCAACGAATTCCTTGAGCTGATCGGGAAGAGAAATGTTCATCGATTGCATGGCTGTCTCCTGCGTCTGACCTCACCATATCATCCATTGCAAGAAATGGCGACTCTTGCCATCTGGCAACTCGGACCGTCCAACCACAGCAATATCGCGGGCACCCAACTCGGTTTGGGCAATTTGTACAGTCGGGGGCGAGGAGTTTCAAAAGCACACGGGCCGCTCCGGCGCGGCACCAAGGGGCGAGGAGCTCGCCCATCCTGCCGTGCCGGAGCGAGTCCGTTTTGCGCGGTTCCTCAGGAGGGTACACCAAGGCGGTTAGGTGGTTTCGGTTAGCAGCGGAACAGGGCGTCACACCCCGAAAGCCTACGGCAAAGCGACCACGATTGGTGTAACGTACTGAGGATACCCACCTCCTTTAGGCGGCGACATACGACCCGCAACAGCCGACTACCTGCACCCATCAGCCATTCCTCGTTCTCCATGCGAGGTCCCGGGATATCGGTCGGCGAGTTGGTTGATACCCGACCCAGTGGCGGGAAGGCGGGGCATCGGACCCCGCCTTCCCACCAGTGAGAACCCGCAGATCGCCCGGATTATCACTATTCATCACCAGACTCACCTAGGGACCTCCCCGTTCATCCTTCGCATGGGCGCCGCCGTAGCCCAACGGGAGGACTCACAACCGCCCGGTCCTGCACTCCTTTTCACCCCCACGAACTCCCCCGTGACAAGGTATCAAAATTTATATTTCCGCCCAAATCAACCACATACAAAAACCCATCCCCGGAATACCTCCTTTTCGCCTTGTAGGTTAAACGCAGGAGTCCACCAATGACTGAAGACCAGAAAAATCGTCGCGCCGAACTAGCCCGCGAAAACGGCCGCAAGAGCCGCGGCCCCGTCTCATCCCTCGGCAAATACGCCAGTTCCATGAACGCCATCGCCACCGGAAAACACGTCAAAGTCCACAAAGAAATCTTCCCGGAATGCGACATCTTGTTCTCCTCGGACGACCGCGAATCCTTCGTCCGGCTGCAACAAAAGCACATGAAGCAGTACAAGCCACACTCGGATTGCGAACATGCTCTCGTCCGGCAAATGACCTGCGAACTATTCCAATTCCAGCGCGCCAGCGACGCCGAAACGTTGGCTCTCCAACGAAATCTCGACACCGTGCTCCGGGAGCACCCTGACGTCAATATGGCCGAGCAACTGCTCCAAGGGTTTCACCGGGCCGCCACCGAGGACAAAACCCACCGGCTCCTCGAACGCAAGAAGAAAGCGCATCTCAACGCCTACAATTCGCTCCAGAGAAATCTGATCCAACTGCG
>JBKJLJ010000769.1:0-4127 GCA_046597015.1 Bryobacteraceae bacterium | reverse complement strand
TTGGAGGGCGTGGCCGCCGATTTTCTCGATGCCGGCTTGGATATCCTTCGCGGTCTTCTCATCGAAGCTGGTGACGCGGAGATAGCCGTAGCCTGGCTTCAAGAGAAAAGCCCGTTCGACGGAGCTGGTTTGCATCTCCTCGGGGATCAGTGTGAATTGGATGGGCCGGGCGTTGCCTGGTTTGCGGACGTGGACGATGGCGCGGTTCTGCCGGGCTTCGCCGAGGACCTGGGTCAACTGTTCCGGCGTGAGGGAGCCGAGGGCGATGTTGTTGATGGCAAGAATCTCGTCGCCGGCGGAGATGCCGGCTTTGGCGAGCGGCGCACCGGGGATGGCTTGGAGAACCTGGACGCGGCCGGGGAGGATGCTGACGACGCTGCCGAAGCCTTTGGACTCGCTGCGCTGCATGCGCTTGAGTTGGTCGAACTGGCCGGGATCGAGGAAGACGGAGTGGGGATCGAGCTTGCGGAGAAGGCCGGGGATGATGCCTTCGTAGAAGAGCTTGGTGGAATCGGTGGGGTCGGCGTTGTTTTCGCGGGCGAGAGTATAGACGTCAAGAATTTTCTTGACGGTGGTCTCCATTTCGTCGGGCGGTTGCGCGGACAGGAGGCTCAAGGCGAACAGGGCCAGTAGGCAGCGGAGGATCATCGGGTGAACTGGGTGGCTTTCTTGCGCTCATGACGGGCGAGGGCAAGCTGGATTAACTCGTCGACGAGTTGGGGCATGGAGACGCCGCTGTGTTCCCACATTTTGGGGTACATGCTGATGGAGGTGAAGCCGGGAATGGTGTTGATCTCGTTGAGGTAGAGGCGGCCGGTGGAGGCTTCCATGAGGAAATCGACGCGGCTCATGCCTTCGCAGTTACAAGCGAGATAGGCGGCGACGGCGAGGCGCTGGATTTCGGTGATGACGAGAGGATCGAGGTCAGCGGGGAGCTGGGTTTGGGCGAGATCGAGGAGGTACTTATCTTCGTAGTCGTAGAACTCGCGGGAGGGGAGGATTTCGCAGGGGGAGGAGGCGCGGGCGTTGTCGTAGTTGCCGAGCACGGCGCATTCGAGTTCGCGGCCGACGATCGTGCGTTCGATGAGGATTTTCCAATCGAAGCGGGCGGCGAAGTCGAGAGCGGCGACGAGTTCGGGGTGGTCATGGGCTTTCGAGATGCCGACGGAGCTGCCGAGGTTGGCGGGCTTGACGAAGACGGGATAGGCGAACACGGCTTCGATGGCGTAGGGATCGAGGGCACCGCGATACTGGGTGAGATATTCGGTGACGGGGAGGCCTCGTTCGGCGCACACCCGTTTTAAGAGTTCCTTGTCCATGGCGACGGCGGAGGCCATGACGCCGGGGCCGACGTAGGGGAGGTCGGCGAGTTCGAGGAGGCCTTGGACGGTGCCATCCTCACCGAAGGTTCCGTGCAAAATGGGGAAGACGACGTCGATGCCGGGGTTCGAGCCGGGTTCGGGGAGAATGGCGGCGGGGCTCCATTTGCCTTCCGGGGAGATCAAGTAGGGCACGACCTCGTAGCCGGAGGCTTCGAGGGCGGCGGAGACGGAGATGGCGGAGCGGAGCGAGATTTCGTGCTCGCCGCTGCGGCCGCCTTGAAGGACTGCGACTCGGGTTTTCACAGGATCTTTTTACCTAGGGCGGAGGTCATGAATTCGACGGCGAGGGCGGCGGTGCGGTTGGCGACGTCGAGGACGGGATTGACTTCGACGACTTCGAGGCTGATGAGCTTGCCGGAGTCGGCGAGGATTTCCATGGCGAGGTGGGCTTCGCGGTAGCTGAGGCCGCCGCGGACGGGGGTGCCGACGCCGGGGGCTTCGTCGGGGTCGACCGCGTCCATATCGAGGCTGAGATGGATGCCGACGGTGCCGGCGCTGGCGAGAGCGATGGCTTCGAGCATGATGGCGGGCATGCCGCGTTCGTCGATGTCGCGCATGGTGAAGGCGCGGACGCCGGATTCCCGGACGTGGGCGGCTTCGAGGGAGTCGACGTCGCGGAGGCCGATGATGGCGACGTTGCGGGGGTCGACTTTGGGGGCGAAGCCGGCGAGGTTGACGAGTTCGGGGGGGCCGTTGCCGATGAGGGAGGCAAGGGGCATGCCGTGGACGTTGCCGCTGGGGCTAGTGGTCGGGGTGTTCATGTCGGCGTGGGCGTCGATCCAGATGACGCCGATAGCTTCTTCTTGCTGGCGATAGAATTGGGCGACGCCGCTGATGGAGCCGGCGGAGATGGAATGGTCCCCGCCGAGGACGAGGGGGAGTTTGCCTTGTTCGAGGGACTCGTGGACGAGTTCGGCGACGCGGGCGCAGGAGGCGGCGATCTGCGGGAGGTGGCGGGAGGACTTGGGGCCCGGGGGGATGCTTTCGGCCTGGTCGACGGGGACGTTGCCGCGGTCCTCAATTGTGTAGCCGAGTTGGGCGAGGCGGGCGCCGAGACCGGCGACGCGGATGGCGGAGGGGCCCATGTCGACGCCGCGGCGGCCGGCGCCGAGGTCCATGGGGACGCCGATGATGGCGATCTTGTTCTTAGTGTGCACTAGGGCCTTGTTCGGTAGAGCATGCGGGGGTAGGCTATCGTTTCGCGGATGTGTTCGAGGCCGCACATCCAGGCGACGCAGCGTTCAATGCCCATGCCGAAACCGGCGTGGGGGACGCTGCCGAAGCGGCGGAGGTCGAGGTACCATTCGAAGGCTTCCTGGGGAAGCTTGTGGTCTTCGATGCGTTGGCGGAGGAGTTCGTAGTCGTGGACGCGTTGGCCGCCGCCGATGATTTCGCCGTAGCCTTCGGGGGCAAGCATGTCGACGCCGAGGGCGAGTTCGGGGCGGTCGGCGTCGGGCTGGAAGTAGAAGGCTTTGACCTGGGCGGGGTATTTTTCGACAAGGACGGGGCGGTCAAACTCTTCGGCGAGGAGGGTTTCGTCGGTGCCGCCGAAGTCGCTGCCCCATTGGATTTCGCTGCCTTTGCGTTGGAGGATGAGGACGGCTTCGTCGTAGGAGATGCGGGGGAAGGGGCCGACGATGGATTCGAGCTTGGTGACGTCGCGTTCGAGGATGGCGAGTTCGGCGCGGCGGTTCAAGAGTACGCGTTGAGCGATGAAGCAGACGAGGCCTTCGGCGAGGGATTTTACGTCTTCGAGGGTGGCGTAGGCCATTTCGGGCTCGACCATCCAGAACTCGGTGAGGTGGCGGCGAGTTTTCGATTTTTCGGCGCGGAAGGTGGGGCCGAAGCAGTAGACCTTGCCGAAGGCCATGGCGTTGGCTTCGTTATAGAGTTGGCCGGACTGGGTGAGATAGACCTTCTCATCTTCGAAGTAGTCGACTTCGAAGAGGGTGGTGGTGCCTTCGCAGGCGGCGGGGGTGAAGATGGGGCAATCGACGAGGGTGAAGCCGCTTTCGTCGAAGAAGTCGCGGGTGGCTTTGATGACTTCGTGGCGGATTTTGGCGATGGCGAATTGGCGGCGGGAGCGGAGCCAGAGGTGGCGATGGTCCATGAGGAAATCGACGCCGTGCTCTTTGGGGGTGATGGGGTAGGGCTGGTCTTCGGGGACGCGCTGGATGACTTCGCAGGATTCGACGTCCAGTTCGAAGCCGCCGGTGGCGCGGGCTTCGGCGCGGACCTTACCGGTGACCTTGAAGGACGATTCCTGGGTGAGGTTTTTCAGGGCTTCGAAGGTCTCTTCGGGGAGGTTGGCTTTGACGGCGACGCATTGGATGATGCCGGAGCCATCGCGGAGGATGGGGAAGCAGATTTTGCCGCTTTTGCGGAGGTTATAGAGCCAGCCGGCGAGGGTGACGGTTTGGCCGTCGTGCTGGGCGATATCCGCGATGCGGACGGGTGAGGAGGACATTTACAATTTCTCCAGGTTCTCAAAAATGCGTTGGATGGAATCGAGGGGATGGGGAAAGTCGGGGGTTTCCTTGAGCTCGAGGAGGAGCGGGTATTGGTGTTCGCGGGAGCGGAGGAGGTTCATGGTTTCGGGCCAGTTGACGGAGCCGCCCGGGGCGAGGGTGGGGAAGAGGTGCTTGTCGTCCTTGCCGTTGTTGTCGTGGACGTGGGTCGACTTAATCCGATCCTTCATGAGTTCGAAAGTCTTCGAGACGCCGTCCATGATGTTGGCGTGGCCGA
>JBKJLJ010001035.1:0-3822 GCA_046597015.1 Bryobacteraceae bacterium | reverse complement strand
GCAACACGGCAACAACAACGGCTACTGCCAGGACAACGAAATTAGTTGGGTCGACTGGACCCATCTTGAACAGCATCAGGAGATCTACCGGTTTGCCCACGGCATGATCGCCTTTCGCCGGGCGCATCCGGTACTGAGCAAAGAGCAATTCTACACAGACGGCGAGATCAGCTGGTTCAACCCGCAACTGGGATTGCCCAACTGGGCCGACCCGAAAGAGAAGCAGTTTGCCTGTCTCATTCTTGAAAACGGACAGAGCGCACTTCAGCTGATGTTCAATCCGGAGGCCGGCGCGGTCGATTTCAGATTGTCCTCCGCATCACCCGGAGATCGGTGGCACCTGGCCGTTGACACCGCTCGCGAAGCACCACAGGATCTGTTTGCCGCGGGTGAGGAACCGCTATGGGAAGATCCACAAACTTATCACCTGAGCCCCCGATCTTGCGCCATACTTGTGGCTCGGGGAACGAACGGTCAAAGGCGGCAGACGACGTTGACGGAGGCCAAATGAGAAGAGCGATCCCGATTACGACGTTGTTTCTGGATATTGGCGGTGTCCTGCTGACCAACGGGTGGGATCATCATGCCCGCAAACGGGCGGCGGCGAACTTTAAGCTGGAGTGGACCGAGATGGAGGAGCGGCACCAACTGAACTTCGCTACCCACGAGGAGGTAAAGCTCACTCTGGAAGAATATTTAGGCCGCGTGGTCTTCTACCAAAAGAGGCCGTTCACCAGGGCTCAGTTCAAGCACTTCATGTTCGCGCAATCGAAACCTTGCCCCGAGATGATCGAGCTGGTTGTTCAGCTCAAGGTCCGGTACGGGCTGAAGATCGCAGTGGTCAGCAACGAAGCGCGAACTGAAAACGTATCGGGTTCGCGAGTTCAAGCTGGACAAATTTGTAGATTCTGCTTTTTCCTCCTGTTTCGTCCACATCCGCAAGCCCGACGAGGACGTCTTTCGGCTTGCGTTGGACATCACCCAGGCGCCAACTCAGCAGGTAGTCTACATCGAAAACACCCCGATGTTCATCCAGATCGCGGAGGTTTTGGGGATTCGCAGAATTCTTCACACGGACTACAGATCCGCGTGCAAGAAATTGACATCGTTCGGATTGTAGCATGACTAAGAAGTTATCCAAGAAACCAGCTAACCCACGCGTCCTGACCATCAATGGCGGCTCGTCGAGCATCAAGTTCGCGGTGTTCGAGGCCGGTGACTCGCTCCGACGGATTCTGGAGGGCGGGATTGAGCGGATTGGATCGCCGGGGGCCACTTTGCATGTGAAAGGGTTGAACCAATCAGACAACTCTTCGCGGTCAGTCAAAGCGCCCGATCATACCGCGGCGGTGGGCGTTCTTATGGACTGGATCGAGGAAGGCAGCGAGCGTAATGGATTGACCGCGGTTGGGCATCGCATCGTGCACGGCGGACCGAAGTATTACAAGCCGCAGCGAATCACGCTGGAGATGATCGCGGAGTTGCATCAGCTCAGTGCGTTTGATCCCGAGCACCTGCCGGAGGAAATCCTGTTGACCGAGGCATTTCATCGCCGCTTTCCTGACCTTCCCCAAGTGGCGTGTTTCGACACGGCGTTTCACCATGATCTACCACGCGTGGCGCAGCTCTTGCCGATCCCGCGCCGGTACGAGGCGCAGGGTGTCCGGCGGTACGGGTTTCACGGGTTGTCCTATGAGTTTCTTATGAGAGAACTGGCCCGCCTGGCCGGAACGGAAGCGGCACAAGGCCGGGTCATCCTCGCGCACCTCGGCAGTGGCGCGAGCCTGGCAGCGGTGCGTAACGGTAAACCCGTGGACACAAGCATGGGTTTCACTCCGACAGCCGGAGTGCCCATGAGCACCCGCTCCGGCGATCTAGATCCCGGACTCGTTTGGTATCTGGCGCGCACCGAGGGCCTCGATGCAAAAGGATTCAATCAGATGGTCAATTTCCAGTCCGGGCTGCTCGGCATGTCGGAAACCAGTTCCGACATGCGTGACTTGCTCGATCGTGAAGAGCAAGACGTGAGGGCGGTCGAAGCGGTCGCGCTGTTTTGCTACCAGGTCAAGAAATGGATCGGCGCATTCGCGGCGGCGTTGGGCGGACTGGACACACTGGTGTTCGCTGGCGGCATAGGAGAGAACATGCCCACCGTCCGCGCCCGAATTTGCGATGGGCTGGGATTCCTAGGAATCGAGCTCGAAGGGCCGCGAAACGCTACGAATGAGAGCGTGATTTCCAAGGCGGCCAGCCGAGTTGCGGTCCGCGTCATTCCCACGGACGAAGAGCAGATGATCGCGCGCTCGGTGTGCCGCGCACTCGGACTTGGCATTGTCAGTGAAAAGAGCACAACGAAAAGAGCTTCATGATGAATCGCGACGGATGGATGACCCGATGAACGAACACGAACACGAACACGAAACCAAAAAGAAACCCGAAAATGAGCCGGCGCATGACGACGTGGCCAAGAAGGCATACGCCATCTATCTGAAGGAAGGTAGTCCGCAAGGACATGCCAAGCAGAATTGGTTGGAGGCCGAAGCGCAAATGCCGCACGCCAGCTCCGACCATCCAGACGACCATGACCAACACGAGGATCATGCTCAAATGGCGGCGAATTTCCGAAAACGCTTCTGGGTTTCGTTGGTCCTGACCCTGCCGATCCTCGTCCTCTCGCCGATGCTCCAAACGTTGGTTGGATTGCGAGAAGCCATTCGTTTTCCCGGCGACCTCTATGTCCTATTCGGCCTTTCTTCCGCGGTCTTTTGGTACGGCGGCTGGCCGTTTCTCAAAGGGTTGTTCGCGGAACTCAAGTCCCGCCGTCCCGGGATGATGACGCTCATCTCGGTCGCGATCGCCACGGCATATCTGTACAGCAGTGCAGTGGTATTTGGCCTGACCGGCAAGATGTTCTTCTGGGAGCTGGCCTCGCTGATCGACATTATGTTGCTCGGGCACTGGATTGAAATGAAGTCCGTGATGGGGGCTTCGCGGGCCTTGGAGGAACTGGCCAAACTCATGCCCTCCGACGCACACAAACTCATGCCCGACGGCAGCGTGAAGGACGTACCACTGAACGAACTGGCGGTGGATGACAAAGTCCTTATCAAGCCCGGCGAGAAAATCCCTGCGGACGGTGTCATCGTTGCGGGCGAGAGCTCAGTTAACGAAGCGATGCTTACGGGAGAATCAACCCCCGCTGCCAAAAAGACGGGCGGGAAAGTCATCGGCGGAGCCATCAACGGGGAAGGATCCTTGACCATCGAGGTCAAAGGCACCGGCAAGGATTCGTTTTTATCGCAGGTCATCGACCTGGTTAAACAAGCCCAGGAAAGCAAATCGAAAACCCAAAACCTCGCCGACACTGCCGCGTTATGGCTGACCGTGATTGGCCTCAGTAGCGGCGTGCTCACCTTGGTGATTTGGCTGGTTTTCATGAAGCATGACTTTGCGTTCGCCATGGAGCGAGCCGTGACCGTCATGGTCATCACCTGTCCGCACGCGCTCGGCCTGGCCGTACCGCTGGTCGTGGCAGTCTCCACGGCCCTAGCTGCCAGCAACGGCCTGCTCATTCGTAATCGAGTTGCGTTCGAAGGTGCTCGAAAACTGCAGGCCGTCATTTTTGACAAGACCGGCACGCTGACCGAGGGCCGGTTTGGCGTGACCGACACACTCGTGTTGAGCGAGGATATCGACGAAGAGACGCTGCGTAAGTACGCGGCCTCCGTCGATATCCTCGCTCAACACGAGCGTGTCGGTTATGCCAAATCGGCACGCTGACCGAGGGCCGATTTGGCATAACCGACACGCTCGTGTTGAGCG
>JBKJLJ010000950.1:0-13393 GCA_046597015.1 Bryobacteraceae bacterium | reverse complement strand
GGGCAAATTCAATCAGAACAAAGAGAAGCTGTTCATTTTCGGCTCGCAGGAATGGCTGATTTGGCGGCGCGAGCAGACGGTGACGGCTACGGTGCCGACCGATGCCATGAGGCGGGGCAATTTCAGTGAACTGCTCGACCCCACGAACGCGTTTTTCCGGCGAATCCGCGTGGTAAACGATCCGCTCGCATCAAATACGCCATTCCCCGGAAACATCGTTCCGCCGAATCGCGTAAGCGCGAATGGCGCCGGCGTACTCAATGCTTTCCCTTCGCCCACTCCTGGTTTCCTGCAAGGAACCGACAACTGGATCAAGACGCTTCCGAATCCCCGGCAAAGCCGGAAGGATACTTTCCGGGTGGATTACTCTTCCGGCAAACACCGCATCAACTTTACGGGAAACAACTATCTGCACTATGAAGACGCCCCGTTCAATACCGGGCTGGACCGTTCTAATTCGCGTTGGGATCGTCCCAACATGACCGGTGCGGTGAACATCACGAGCACGCTATCGCCGACCATCATTACCGACTTCACCGTGACAGCGGCCAACGATGTTGTCTACATCGGCATCTACGACAACGAAGGGCAGCCCCGCTATTTGCGGGGCCAGTACGGGATGAACTTTCCCTACATTGTGCCGGGGGTAAAGCGGATTCAGGAACGGATACCGCGCGGGTTGATCAATGGATTCGCGACGCTCGATGGATCGTCAAGACCCGTAAACTCCTCAGGACCAATGTACATGGCGGCCGGCAATATGACGTGGGTAAAAGGTTCGGCACATACGTTCAAGTTTGGCGGATGGCTGTCGCATGACCAGCAGAACAACAACGACCAGAGCGGTGCCCAGCAGAACGGCGAATTCAGTTTCCTCGACGCCGGCCACCCGCTGACCTCGGGTGTCGCGGTGGCCAATGCGGCATTGGGTTACTTCGACGTCTATACCGAACAGGGCCCCGCGGCTTACACGCTGCTGCGCAGCAATTCGCTCGAGATGTATGCGCAGGACACCTGGCGCGCCTCCAAAAAGCTCACGATTGAAATGGGAGTTCGCTACTCGCTCCACCAGCCGTGGTACTCGAAGTGGAACGACATCGCGAACTTCGACGCGCGTTACTACACTGCCGCAAACCGTGCCGTAATCGACCCGCGAGGTGGCTTCATTGTTTCCGGGGATCCCTATAACGGCGTGGTCCTGCCGGGAAACGGCTTCCCGGAGTCAGCGCGAGGAAGGGCAAATGGATCCACCCTTCCTGACGTGGCCCGGCTGTTCCATGGCCTGCCGCGGGGCTTCGCCGATACGTATCAGAATGCCTTTGCGCCCAGGCTGGGCCTCGCGTACCGGATCGGCAATAAGACAGTCATCCGTAGTGGCGGCGGCGTGTTCCACCATCGGCAGATGCATAACCAGGGTTCGCTGTTCCGCAACGCTCCCAACCAGATCCAAGTGCAGGTGTTCAACGGCGAAGTGGATCGCCCCGGAGGCGCCACCCGCCGTGACTTCCCGTTCTATATCCGCGGCGTCGACCTCCGGTTCAAGTACCCGACCGCCTACAGCTACAGCTTTTCGGTGCAAAGAGAACTGCCTGGTTCGTTGTTAGCCGAGGTCGCCTACGTCGGTAAGTCGGCCACCAACCAGGAGCGGACCAGGAACGTCAACCAAATGGTCGCCGGTACGTTGCAGGCAAACCCGGGGTTGAATGCCAACGCCCTGCGGCCGTATCTCGGGCTGGGCCAGGTTGACGTCACCACTCGCGATGGCCACAGCAGCTATCAGTCGCTGCAAGTGAGCTTGGACCGCCGCTTCAAAAGCGGGCTTAGCTTCGGTGTCTCCTACACCTTCTCCAAGAACATCAGCGATATCCTGACTCCCTTCGACGCCTACCGCAACATCCGCTCTCTCGACGATATGGACCGGCCACACCTGATGAACATCAACTTCATTTATGAGCTGCCGTTCTTCAAGAGTAAGCAGGGCTGGCAGGCCAAGGCCCTGCGCGGCTGGCAATTGTCCGGCGTCGTCTTCTTCCGCTCTGGCTCGCTCCTGTCCGTCGTCGACGGCGTTGACATAGCCGGCGTCGGCCAGGGCAGCGGCAATCAGCCGTGGGACGTGGCCGGGAGTCTGGCTGTGGCGGACCGGGGGTTGGGACTCAAGTGGTTTAATACCGCGGCCTTCACGCGCCCGAAGGATGGCACGTTTGGAAATTCCGGGTTGAATAATATTCGCGGGCCGGGCTTCCAAAACTGGGACGTCGCTATGTTCAAAAGCCTTCGCCTAACCGAACGCGTCCGCACGGAGCTACGTTTCGAAGTCTTCAATTTCCCCAACCTTCCCCTGTTGAGCAATCCGGCCGTCAGTCCTCGGGCCGGCAATTTCGGTCTCATCACGTCGAAGTACGGCGAGCGAAACGTCCAATTAGGTTGGAAGGTTAACTTTTAGCGAACTGGGAGATGCGTCAATGGCTCGTATTTCAACTCTGTTAGCCTTGGCCGCCGTCGCACCACTGTGGGCGGCGGCTGAGGACCCGATATTCCGGGAACAGATCGAACCGATCCTCAAGGCCCACTGCGCCGGGTGCCACACCGGGCCCCAAGCGCAGGCGGGGCTTTCGGTCGCGAACCTTTCCGGTCTGTTAAAGGGCGGAAAACGCGGACCTGCGTTGCGGCCGGGCCACTCCAGCGGCAGTTTGCTTGTCCAGTTTGTTCGCGGGGAGCACAGTCCTCAGATGCCAATCGGGGGCCAGCCGCTGCCGGAACCGGTCGTGACGGCGTTAGCCGCGGCGATTGATTCGATGAAACCGGATGAGTCCGTATCGGCCAACGGAGATCACGCCAAGTGGGTGTTTTCGCCGGTCGTGGCCCCAAAGGTTCCAACTCCAAAGCTCACTGGCTGGATTCGTAATCCGATCGATGCGTTTGTCGCGGCGAAGCTGGAAGCGAAGGGATTCACCCCTGCTCCGCCGGCGTCTAAGCGAGCATTATTGCGACGGCTTTATTTCGATTTGATCGGATTGCCGCCGAGCGAAGAAGAGAGCCAGTCATTCTTACGCGACACGTCGCCGAACGCTTACGAGAAGCTGATTGACAAGCTGTTGGACGACAAGCGGTATGGCGAACGCTGGGCTCGGCACTGGCTGGACCTGGTGCGGTTCGCCGAAAGCGATGGGTTCGCGATTGACGGCGAACGGCCCACCGCCTGGCGCTATCGCGACTATGTGATTCGCGCCTTCAATAGCGATAAGCCCTACGACCTGTTTGTCCAGGAACAACTCGCCGGGGATGAACTGCAAAAGAGGCCGGCGCAGCGCGGCGGCGCAATTGAAAATGAAGGCATCGTGGCACTGGGGTATTTGCGCATGGGGCCGTGGGAACGGGACGCGAACTTTGACGCGCAGCTTCGTCTGGACTGGCTCAATGAGATGGCCGGGACCACCTCCCAAGCCTTCCTGGGGCTGACGGTGGGTTGTGCGCGTTGCCATGATCACAAGTACGATCCCATCCCGCAGAAGGATTTTTATCGCCTGAAAGCGTTCTTCGCCGCGACGCGGATTGAGGAGCGGCCCATGCCGTTCCTGGAATCGGAAGGCCGGCTGGCAATGAGACAACAGCTACGCCGGCTGGAAGATCAATTCGAGACTGCCAACGAGCTGTTGCAAGGGATCGAGAAAGAACTGCGGGCCAAGGCCGGGAAACAAAATGGTGATGGCGACTCATTACTAAAGGCTCTTGCGGACAAGGACAACAAGTCGTTCACCGCGGAGGATCGGAAACGCCACAAAGAAGCCAACGAGCGTTTTCAAAAGCTCACGCTCGACATCGCGCGGCACCAGCCGATTGCCTATAGCGTCAACGAAGTCGCTCCTCCGGCGGTGATGGATGTGGAGCCAACGCATGTTCTTGCGGGCGGCGAGCGAACGGGAATCGGCGAACTGGTGGAGCCGGGATTTCTCAAACGGATCACCGGCAACAGCGAGGCGGCCACAATTCCGTACACCGGCCGCTACCGATCGGGACGCCGGCGAGCGCTGGCCGAGTGGATCGCTTCACCGGCGAATCCGCTGACGGCCCGGGTAATGGTGAATCGCATTTGGCAGCATCACTTTGGCGAGGGGCTGGTTCGAACGCCTTCTGACTTTGGCATGAATGGGGATCGGCCGTCCCACCCCGAACTCCTGGATTGGCTGGCGACCCAGTTCGTCGAGAAGAAGTGGAGCGTGAAGGCGATGCACCGGTTGATGCTGACCTCCAATGTCTATCGTCAGGCCACGAGCCATCCGGATGCGAAGCAAATTGCGGAGAGTGACCCGGACAATCGATTGCTATCGCGCATGAACTGGTTGCGATTGGAGTCGGAAGTTTTGCGCGACTCCATGCTGGCTGTCAGCGGCGGATTGAATCCGGAGGCGGGCGGGCCGAGCATGTTCTTCAGTGTGAAGGACGAGGTGGCCCAAGGGTTCCAGATGTTCAAGTGGTATCCATCGGCCGAGAAGGCCCAGTTGCGGCGGTCGATTTATGCGTTTCAGCGGCGATCCCTTTCGATGCCTTTGATGGAAGTCTTCGACGCCGCAAACATGAGCGAAAGCTGCTCCCGGCGCAGCGTCACGACCGTGGCGCCGCAAGCGCTGACGTTGTTGAACGGCGAGTTGACGGCAGTCGAGTCTCGACGCTTTGCGGGGCGAGTGATTGAATTGGCTGGCCCGGATCCAGAAATGCAGATTCGGAAGGCGTTCTCGCTCGCGCTGCTGCGGGAGCCATCCAGCAACGAGTTGGAAAAGGCGCTTACGCTGTTCGCGGGCCGCAGCGCACCGGAAGCGTTGACGCGCTTGGGGACGGTCCTTTTTAACTTGAACGAGTTTATCTACTTGGAGTAACGAGCATGACTCACGAATGGAATCGCCGGAATTTCCTCTATCGCAGTTTGGTGGGGGCGGGTGGGTTGGCGCTGATGGACGCTTTAAATTCCGATTTGCACGCGGCGACGAAAGCCCCGCACCATCCGGCGAAAGCGAAATCGTGCATTTTCCTGACGATGCTCGGCGGCGTGGCGCAGATGGATACGTTTGATCCGAAGCCTGCTTTGGAGAAGTTTGACAACACGGTTCTCGACTGGAGTAACGAAAAGCGCACGGATCAGCCAGACCTCTACGCGAAGCCACGCCTGATTCTGAAAAGCCCCTGGAAATTCGCCAAGTATGGGCAGTGCGGTATGGATGTCTCCGAGCTGTTTCCCCACTTGGCCACCTGCGTTGATGACATGACGTTTGTGAAGACGATTACTGGCGAGAATGGGAATCATCCGGCGGCGACGTTTCTGATGAACACTGGCCTGGTGCTGCCTGGCCGCCCCTCGGTTGGCGCTTGGGTGGGTTATGGGTTGGGGAGTGAAAATCAAAACCTGCCGGGGTTTGTCGTGCTGCCAGACTACCGGGCGCTGCCGTTCAGCGGGAGTCAGCAATGGGGCGCTGGTTTTCTGCCGGCCAACTACCAGGGCACGATGATGCAGTGGAAGGGCGATCCAATCAACGATCTGCGCCCTGCCGGCGCGCTGAGCCCGAAAGATAGCCAGGACCAGATCGCGCTGCTTCGTGAGTACAACCATTCCTACCTGGATGGCCACTTTACGAACCCGGAGTTGCAGGGGCGGATCGATGCTTATGAATTAGCGTTCCGGATGCAGACCGAAGTGCCGGGCGTATTGAACCTCGCCAAGGAAAACGAAGCGACGCGGAAGATGTACGGGCTGGATGAGGAAACAACGCGGTCATTTGGAACTCGTTGCCTGATGGCGCGGCAATTAGTGGAGAAGGGGACGCGGTTTGTGCAGCTCTACACGCCGAGCCAATCGTGGGACAGCCACACCGAAATCCGGAAGGGACACGCGAAGAACGCCAAGGAAGTGGACCTGCCGATCGCGGGGTTGATCAAAGACCTGAAGCAGCGAAACCTGTTGGATTCGACGTTGATTGTGTGGATGGGCGAGTTTGGCCGGACGCCGGATCATCCGGGAGATTTGCGCGACAAAGCGGGGCGCGACCACAACACGAAGGCGATGACGATGTTCTTTGCCGGCGGCGGGGCGAAGCCCGGAGTGAGTGTTGGCAAGACCGATGAATTGGGTTGGAAGGCCGTAGATAAGATCTACCGGATGCGAGATGTGCATGCCACGATACTGCATTTGATGGGCCTGAATGATATGCGACTGATGTACTATCACGCGGGCCGCAACATGCGATTGACCGATACGGGCGGAGAACTGATTCGCGAGGCGATCGCGTAACGCGGCTTCGGCGGTAAATAGTGGACGGGAGGTCGGTCAAACCCACGAAGTGGCGTTGGCGATCTCACGATTGGCCAAGCAATCCTTCCGCCCTCATCAGTACCCCCCCGATCTACGCCCCCACCAACCCAGCTAAATAATCCGCCGTCACGCCCTCGTGCGAAGTGGAAGCGACCACCGTTCCGCGCCGCAGCACAAACACCTGCGGCGACTCATGCCGAATCCCCGTCCATTCCACCACCTGCCGCGACAGCTCCCGATCATCCTGCACCACCAGCGTATAGACGGGAACCTCCGGATGCTGGGCGGCAAACCGCTTCACCTGAGCCTGCGCCATGAAACTCACTGGGCAAGTCCGGCTGTGCTTGAACAGAATCGCGCAAGCCTCCTGCTGAATCGCCACTAGGTCCAAGGACCCCTTGGCCGGCCCGTCTTCCGCGTCACCGCTCTTCCACCACTTCAACGAGGGATCACCATCTCTCCAGTCTCGCATCCCGAGGCATCATCGAAAGGCACCCGCCGAGTTCGAATCGCAAAAACCGCTCACGATGGCCGTCGGCGTTGCGGCCTTCACGCCCCGCTGCTGACCCCACTTCGAATCGCAAAATCGTCTCGCCGACTTCGGACCGTAATTTCGATAGACTTTCAAGACCGCTTATGTCCACTGCCAAGCCCGAAGACCGTCTGCTCTCCCTGGACGCATTTCGTGGCTTCACCATGCTCCTACTCATCTCCCATGGCTTCGGCATCTTTGCCGCCTTCAAGGGCCAATACGCCTGGGCCGATCAGTTCGAACACGCCGCGTGGGCCGGCTGTACCCTCTGGGATCTCATCCAACCCGCCTTCACGTTCATCGTCGGCGTCGCCATGCCCATCGCCCTCGCCCGCCGCGCCGCCCCCTGGCGTCACGTCCTCTGGCGCGCCTTCATCCTCGTCGCCCTCTCGAACGTGCTCTCCAACTGGGGCTCCACCGCGCCCCTCAAGCTCCAGCTCATTAACGTCCTCTGCCAAATCGCCTTCTCTTATGTCCTCTGCTACTTCCTCCTGCAACTCCCCTTCCGAGCCCAAGTCGCCGCGGCCGCAGTCCTCCTAATCCTCCACCACGCTCTCTTCTACCTCTTCCCCGGACCCGCCGGGCCCTTCGATCCCCAAGCCAACTTCGCCGCCCTCGTCGATCTCCGCCTCCTCGGCTACAACTACTCCGGTTTCTATACCACCCTGAACTTCCTAGGCAACGCCCTTACCGTCCTTTTCGGCTGCTGGGCCGGCCTTCTCCTCCTCTCCCCGCGCAACCCTGCGCAACGCCTCAAAATCCTACTCGCCGCCGCCGCCGCTGCCTTCGCCCTCGGCCTGGCCCTCGCGCCCGTCATCCCCATGGTTAAGCGTCTCTGGACGGGGTCGTTCCTGTTCCTCAGCACCGGATGGGTTCTCCTCGCCTTCGCCGCTTTTTACTGGCTCATCGAAATCCGCGCCGAACGCCGCTGGACCTTCCCTCTCCTCGTCGTCGGTGCAAATAGTATCTTCATCTACGCCTTCTCCCAAGTCCTCCGCGGCTGGCTCTCCCGCGGCCTCGCCGCCTTCGATGGCCAGCAGTTCGCGTTCCTCGGCTCCGTCGGAGCCATCCCCCACAACATCCTCGTGATGCTCGCCATGTGGGGGCTCTGCTACTGGCTCTACCAGCGTCGAATCTTCTTCAAAATTTAAGTGAGTCGCGCCTTCACCTTATCGCTCAGCACCTTGCCGTCCAGCCGCTTCCCGGCTAACTTCGCCTTCGCCGCGTTCATCACGATCCCCATCTTCCCCTTCTCCGTCGCCCCGGTTTCCACCATCGCCGCCTCAATCGCCGCGTCGATCTCCGCTTCGCTCGGCGCCGCCGGCATGTAGCTCTCTACAATCGCCATCTCAGCCTCTTCCTTTGCCGCCGCCTCCTCCCGCCCCGCGTTCCGGAACATGTCGATCGATTCCTTCCGCTGCTTCACTAAAATCGAAAGGATCTGCAGCTCCGCTGCCTCATCTAGAGGTTTAGAGTTATCGGCCTGCCATTTGATGAGAACGGTTTTTATCATCCGCACTGCACCGAGCCGTACCTCCTCTTTTGCCTTCATCGCCGCAACCATGTCGCGCTGTATCTGATCAAGAAGAGCCATTGTATTTGCTATTCTAATAGTTCTCGCGCTCTTTCTCATTTCGTCTCTCATGCATATTAAAAAACAACGCCTACTGACTCCCGGGCCAACGCCCCTCTATCCACCGGCGCTGCATGCAATGATGGCCAGCGATGTCCACCATCGGACTCAGGATTTCATCAAAATCCAGGCGTCCGCCATGCAGGGTCTGAAGAAGGCGATGGGCACGTCTAACGACACGCTCATCCTCACCGCATCCGGTTCCGGTGCCATGGAAGCCGCCGTTTCCAACTTCTTCTCGATGAAGGATAAAGTCGTAGTCTGTTCCGCGGGCAAGTTTGGCGAACGCTGGGCCGAAATGGTCCAAGCCTTCGGCCTCGATGCGATCGTCCTCACTGAGCCCTATGGCAGCGTCGTCAGCCCCGAGCGTCTGGCCGAGACCCTCAACGCTAACCCCGACGTCAAAGGCGTCTTTATCCAAGCCTCCGAAACCTCCACCGGTGCCGCCCACGACGTCGAAGCCATGGCCAAACTCATCCGTGAGACCCCGGCCATCTTCATCGTCGACGCCATCACCGGCCTCGGTACCATGCCACTCAAAATCGACGAGTGGGGCATCGATATCTGCATCGGCGGTTCCCAGAAGTCGTTCATGATTCCCCCTGGCCTCGCTTTCATCAGCGTCAGCCCCAAAGCGTGGGCCCTCAATGCGAACTCCTGCATGCCCCGCTACTACTTCGACCTGAAGCGCGAAAAGAAAATGGCCGACAAAGGCGAGTCCTCCTGGACCCCCAACACCTCCCATATCATTGCCCTCAACGTTGCCCTCCAGTACATCAACGACCTCGGGATGAATAAGCTCATCGAGAACGCCCAACTGCTCGCCAAAGCTACCCGGCACGCCGCCGCCGCTTTGAACCTGGAACTGTTCTCCCCCCACCATCCCGGCTCCTCCGTCACCGCCATCAAAACGCCCCCCGGAATGGATTCCGGCCTCATCGTCAAAGGTTTCCGCAACCACTTCGGAGCCATCATCGCCAACGGTCAAGGCTCCATGCAGGGCAAAATCTTCCGCATGGCGCACCTGGGCTACTTCGACTTCGCTGACATGTTTGCCGTCATCGCCGGCCTTGAACTGCTGCTGCAGCAGAACGGGCACCCGGTCGAACTCGGTAAGGGTGTTGCCGCCGTACAGAAACTGTACGCCGAAGTTGCCATGCCGCAGCCGGTCACGGCCTAAGAATCACAAGGAAATCATCATGAAAATTCTGGTAGCGGAACCCATCGCCGCCGCTGGCGTGGAGTTGTTGCGCGCGCAGGCCGGCTGGGACATTGTCATCTCTGATCCAAAGGGCTACGCCGCACATCTTGCCGATTGCGACGCTCTGCTCGTGCGCAGCGCCGTCAAAGTCAATGCGGACGTGCTCGCTAAAGCCCCCAAGCTCCGCGTCATCGGCCGCGCCGGCGTCGGCGTTGATAACGTTGATCTCGACGCCGCCACCGCCGCCGGGGTCCTCGTCATGAATACGCCGGGGGGCAATGCCATCTCCGTCGCAGAACATGCCTTCGGCCTCATGCTCTCCCTCGCCCGGCAGATTCCCGCCGCCAGCGCTTCCACCAAAAGCGGCAAGTGGGAGAAAAAGAAGTTTCAGGGCAACGAACTCCGCGGTAAGACGCTCGGCGTCCTCGGCCTTGGGGCCATCGGCCGCCCCGTCGTCTCCCGCGCCCAGGCATTCGAAATGCGCTGCTTGGCCTACGATCCCTTCGTCAATCCGCAAACTGCCGCCGACCTCGGCGTCGAACTCGTCTCCCTCGACCGGCTCTACGCCGAATCCGACTACATCACGCTCCACATGGCGCTTACTCCCGAAACGCACGGCATGCTCAACGCCGCCGCCTTCGCGAAAATGAAGTCCGGGGTCCGCGTGATTAACTGCGCTCGCGG
This sequence comes from Bryobacteraceae bacterium, assembly GCA_046597015.1. Classification (GTDB taxonomy): domain Bacteria; phylum Acidobacteriota; class Terriglobia; order Bryobacterales; family Bryobacteraceae. The sequence continues at coordinate 3,042 of JBKJLJ010000950.1, read as the reverse complement.
CGAACTCGTCAACGAAGCCGATCTCGCCGCCGCCCTCCAAAGCGGCAAAGTTGCCGGTGCCGGTCTCGACGTGTTTGAAGCCGAACCGCCGCCTGCCGACGCCGCCATTCTCCAAGCTCAAAACCTCCTCGCGACCCCCCACATCGGCGGTTCCACCGAAGAGGCTCAGGAAATCGTCGGCGTCCGCATCGTCGAGCAGGTCGTCGACTACCTGCTCAATGGCATCGCTCTCAACGCCGTCAATATGCCCGCGCTCTCGCCGGAAATGTACAAGGCCGTCGGCCCCTACATCGAACTAGCCGAGCGCCTCGGGGGCTTCGCCGCCTACCTCGCCTCGGGCAATCCCAAGTCGGTTCGCCTCATCTACTCCGGCCGGATCGCCGACTTCAACACGGTGCTCCTTCGCAACGCCGGCCTCGCTGGCGTCCTCAACCGGTCGCTCTCCTATCGGGCCAACCTCGTCAACGCCATGCCCATCGCCACCCAACGCGGCCTCAACGTCGCCGAAACCCACGAGAAGCAGCGCACCGGTCACATCGATTCCATTCGACTCGAACTCGATACCGATGCCGGTCTGACGGTCGTCGAAGGCGCCGTCATCCTCAATCGCCCCCGCCTCATTCAAGTCGATGGCATCCCCTGCGAAGCCAACTTGAACGGCCATCTTCTCTACATGAAGAACGATGACGTCCCCGGCGTCATCGGCCACGTCGGCTCTGTTCTCGGAAAGAGTAATATTAATATTGCCAACTTCTCTCTCGGCCGGACCCCGAAGCCTGCCCCCGGGCAGCGCCTTTTGGCCGTCGCCGTTGTCGAAGTGGACGCTCTCGTGCCAGAAACGGTACTCGCCGAACTCAAATCCAACCCCGCCGTACTGGTTGCGAGGCCAGTTGCTTTCGGCGTTTAACGGATTAAACTTTTTCTACCGGAATCCCTGTGTTACGCTAGTAGTGCTCTCAGCGGACCTCCCCGGTTCAACATCCTTCCCAGGAGTAGTTTTTACCCTTCAATGAGTTTCACCGTTTTTCTTGGCAATCTCCCCGTCTGGGTGACTGCCGATGACATCAAGTCATGGCTCACCGCGGAAAACCTCGTAGCCGACTCCATCAAAGTAATCCGTAACCCCGAAACGCAAGAATCGAAAGGATTCGCATTTATCGAAGCGCCCAACGGCGAAGAAATGAATTCGATCATCCGTCGTTTTGACCGCGCACCGCTCGAAGAGCGTTTGCTGCGTGCTAACCCTGCCCAACCGCCGAAAGGCAAAACCCCTGTGAAGGGAGCCGCCCCTATGGGCGCTGGTATGCCGCCTCCATCGTCAGCGATGATGATGGGCGACAAATCGCGCCGTGGTGGGAAGAAGCACAAAAAGCCCACCCGCCCCTCGGGTCCGCCCAGCGCGTTCGCTGAGGAACTCGCCAAAGCTCTCTAGGTTCTTCTCCTGGTGATAGTAAAGGAAAGCCGCTCATCTGAGCGGCTTTTTCATTTACGCCACAAAATGCGCTATACTTTTACAAGTACTGGAAGTTTGTTCTACCGCACCCGCCTGCTTTTCTGTTTGCCGGTTCGCTCGATCGGCCTTCCCACCAAATACAACTGAATGAATACTTTTGCTGACCTTACGTTGTCCCCTGTCTTGAAGGGCAACCTGGCCAAGCACGGCTTTGTCACACCGACGCCCGTGCAGGCTCAGGCTATCCCACCTGCTTTAGAAGGCAAAGACCTTGTCGCCACCGCCCAAACGGGCACTGGCAAGACCCTTGCTTTTGTCCTCCCCCTCCTCGAACGCCTCCTGAAAAACAAAACGGCCAAAGGCTCCCAAGCCCTGATTTTGAGCCCCACTCGCGAACTCGCGATGCAAATTTCGGAGACGTTCCACAAACTGGCCGCCGGCACCGGTATCCGTACCGCAGTCGTCGTAGGCGGCCTCAGTGAACGTCCGCAACTTGCCGACATCAAGCGCGGTGTCCAAGTCATTATTGCCACTCCTGGCCGCCTCGGCGATTTTATCGAACGCCGCCTGGTTCGCCTCGACACGGTCAACCTGCTCATCCTGGATGAAGCCGACCGGATGCTCGATATGGGCTTCCTGCCCTCCATCCAGCGCATCATGGGCCTTCTCGCCCCCGTTCGTCAGACGTTGTTCTTCTCGGCTACCATCGAGACCTCCGTCGCCCACCTCATCAACAAGCACCTCGTGAACCCCGTTCGCATCGCGATCGGCAACGCCAGCAAGCCGGCCGAACAGGTCGACCTGCACATGTACGAGTTAGACCAGGATCACAAGATCGGGGCTCTCGAGCACATGCTGCGCATCCACGACGGTACCTTCATGGTCTTCGTTCGCACGAAACACGGTGCGGACCGACTCGCCGATCGCCTCGAACACGACGGCATCAGCTCCACCAGCATCCACGGCAACCGCTCGCAGAGTCAGCGTAACCGTGCGCTCAAGGGCTTCCAGGACGGCCAGTTCCGCGTCCTCGTCTGCACCGACGTTGCCGCTCGGGGTCTTCACATCGAAGCCGTCGCCCACGTCATTAACTTCGATGTGCCGAAGGTTCCTGAAGACTTCATCCATCGCGTCGGTCGTACCGGCCGCGCTGGCCTGAAGGGCACCGCCACCACCTTCGTAACCCGTTCGGAGTGGAACGACGTCCGCCGCATTGAACGGAATCTCAACATCCGGCTCGAACGGCAGATGATCACCGCTGCCGACCGAGCCACCATCGCCGCTATCCCGGAGCGCCTGGCCCAAGCCCCTGCTTCCAAGCTGCAGCTTGTCCATACCGCGCCCACTCATCGTCCTTACTCGGGAGGAGGCCGCCCCAGCGGTGGTTCCTTCGGACCCAAGAAAACCTTCGGCGCTCGTCCGAAGAAATTCTCGGCCCGCTAGTTCCTAACCTAGTTCGGAATCGTGGCGATTTTCGTGGTCTGATGACCCGCTAGTCGCCACGTTCCGTTTTGCTTCACCCAAAAGTGAATCAACATCACCTTATCGTCGAACTTCCCGTCCTGATTCACCCCCGTCACGTGCATGTA
>JBKJLJ010000937.1:0-10452 GCA_046597015.1 Bryobacteraceae bacterium | reverse complement strand
AGATCGGGGTTCCCGGTCGGTCGAAAAGGCGGATCGGAGAGCAATCCATTCTTGGCGTGCAACCCGTTCTCCAGGATCCAAGGTAGGTTCTTGCGGTGTGTGATACGAAAGACAAGGGCCTTATCGGGATTGAGCAACTCGGCAGGGTCTCCAGGCTGATCAATCCTCCCCTGCCCGTTCGCTTCGTTCCAGATCCAAGGGCATCAACTGCGGAATCTTCGGCGCAGTCGTTTCCGCGCTGGGTGCGAAAGGCCCTTCGTCGTTCGGTGGAACTCGCTGGTACCCTTCGTCTCCGGCTGAGTGGTAGGCCGTTTCGCGCCAGAGGGAGCGGACGAGAAGCCCCGGTTGAAGGGTAACTCCATCCGCGAAGGCGGCCTTCTCGCCGTCGATTGCCGTAATGTTAGCGATTCCGGACGGCAGGATGAAAGCCGCGACGAAGTCCGAGAGATTCAAAACCGCCGGAGCGCCCAGCACGGCGTGGACGAGAGCAATCAGGCCTTGCGTCGCGCCGCCGCCGTACTTAGTGCCGGGTCGAATCAAGGATGAGACATCATGGGCGTTATCGCGGCGGCAAAGGCAAACCGCCTCCGGCGGCCCTTTCTTGCCGTGAGTCGGATAGCTTGTGGCAAAGAAAGCAGCCGAATTCCTGTTCCGGACCCTTAATAGGTCGGCCATGAATTGGTCGTCGCGGGTGATTCCCGCTGCCAGATCGGCGCGCGGCTTACGAGCCGAGAAAATTGTAGACACGCCCATGCTCGAATTCCTCAGTATACGGCGTAGACGGTGTGCGAGGAGATTCGATTGACCCAGGATTCTGTTGCTTATCGGCGTTAGACTACGGCGGGCGGCCCGATCGCCACTAAGTCGAGGGGGCTGGCTGCGCTCCGCGAAGGGGGCGACTGTAAGGAAGCCGAATTCGAAATTCCTCGGAACGGCAAGAGGCAGATGCTGGCAAGGTCCTGAACGAAAGTGGCTGCGGCACTCAATTCCGTTGATCCAGCGCCGAGCAAATCGAGGTTTTTGGCTGGCCGCGGCATAAACGGAACAGGAATGCGTCTTTCAGGACGAACGGATGCCGATAGCGCGAGATGCCCAATCGGTAGAGCCGTCGCTCCGGGGCGTGGTTACTTGGCTGAAAGGGCTCGGGCCAACTGTCGCTTTGGCTGCCTTCAAATTGCCTCCAAATAGGGCTGCATCACCCGCGTTAGACGCGCTGGTTCGGCGAACTGACGAAGTTCTGCAATCGTCGTGCGTTTGGACCGGAGTGCTTCCTTGAGCGCTTCGAGCGCAACGTCAAGGCCGACTTGATTCCGAAAGCGAAAACAGTCGACGACGGTTTTCGCGATGGAATAGACCCGCACTTCGACGCCTTCGATTTGATGCTTCTCAATGCCCGCCTGATAGCTTGGCGGGGACAGATGAAGAACCCGCGTAAGCACCCCGAATTTGGTTGCTCTGGCTCCTCGGGGAAGCGCTACCCATCCCTCGAAGGGACTTTGTGTGCCGACGTTGTGAAAGGCTAGCGCAGAGAGCAAACAGATCACGGCCTTCGGGTTCCGCGCGGCTACCTGAACCAGAGAATGGTGCGCCGTCGCTCCGACTTCGGGTCGGCGGTAGACTCCCCTCACTATTCGAACCAAGTGCCCTGACTTCTCCAGCCGGCTTAGGTAGGCACGAGGAGCGCCTGCCCGTTCAACATCGCCGGGGCGGATGGGGCGGCCCTCAGCAGCTAGCCGGAGTACCGTGTTTGCGTGATTGCCAGTCGGAACCCGTTCCAAAGTGCTTACACTCATTGACAAGTATATACGAGTTGGAAATAATTCAGCATCGCTTCGGTCGACAAGCCGACGAGAAGAGCTTTTGCCGGGGCATTGACGAACCTGGATACAATACGGAGGAATATAAGGATTCAGCATGATGCCCCCCTCCAACGAAGCGCGACAGACTCGACGAACGGTTCTGCTGGCGGCAACCGCCGCATCCTACTCGCGCATCCTGGGCGCGAATGACAGGATTGCACTGGGCTTTATCGGAGTGGGCGAGCGCGGCAACTACCTGATCCGAAAGTTTCTCGAAAACGATGGCGTGTGGATCGGCGCCGTCTGCGACGTCTTCGACCAACGGACCGCGGAGGCGCGTACGAAAGCGCCCGGAGCGCTCGTGTTTTCGGATCACCGCCGGGTGCTGGAGCAGAAAGACCTCGACGGAGTCGTGATCGCAACGCCCGACCACTGGCACGCCTCGATCGCCATCGACGCGGCGAATGCGGGCAAGGATCTGTACGTCGAAAAGCCGTTGACCTTGCGGATCGAAGAGGGCCTTCCCATCGTGAAGGCAGTACGACTGAATCAACGCGTCTGCCAGGTGGGTATGCAACGCCGCTCCGCGCCGCAGATCATCGAAGCGCGGGAGCGCTTGGTCCCTCGCCTCGGCAAGATTCTTCGCGCCCGGACTTGGTGGAACGGCAATTCAGCACATCTGCGCAGGGCTCCGGATTCCTGGCGGACCAAACCCGCAGGGTTGGACTGGGGACGTTTCGTGGGGCCAGCGGCGTGGCGGGAGTGGGATCCGCAACAGTTCTTCAATTTCCGCGCGTATCTGGATTTCGGGGGCGGCATGATCACGGACCTATTTACCCACCTGATCGATGCGTCGCACATGCTGATCGGAGAGGAGATTCCGCAGAGCGCCTCGGCGGCGGGCGGCGTCTTCCACTATCGGGATGGACGCACGGCACCTGATACGATTCACGCGCTGCTCAGTTACCCGGGCGGATGGAATGCGACCTACGAAGGAATGCTCGCGCCGGGCGCGGCGGGGGACGGTATTGAGATCGCCGGGGTAGAAGGACAGCTGATTGTGGGCCGGACCGTCGAGTTTATTCCGCGCGAAGGCGGCGGGAAGCCGGATTCGGTGACGTCCAAAGCGGACCTGGTTAGCCTGCACGTGCGCAATTTTCTCGATTGCATGCGTTCGCGCAAGACGCCAAACGGGGATGTGCTGATCGGGCACCGGGCCGCGCAGGCTTCCCATCTGGCCACGCTGGCCTACATGCAGCGACGGCAGATCGACTTCGACCCGTCGGCCGAACGGTTGCTGCGCCTGTAGCGCGCCAACCCGCCGGAGAAAATCCCGCATGGGTTTCTGACGGAGTAACCCAGCTGCGCCAGGTGGGAAGAAGCGACAGCCGGCGCGCCCCCGTATGATACTATCCGCTGAGAGGAAGATTCATTTGACATCCATCACCAGTGTGGCCGAGACCTTCTTCGAGGCCTGCGAGGCGGGGAAAGGATGGGAAGTTTGCCGTGCCTACTGCACGCCCGACGCCACTTTTTCTGCCCAGGCGGAGCCGCTACTAGCGGTAACGACGCTCGCACAGTACACCGACTGGATGCAGGGAATGCTGGGGGTATTGCCCGACGCCCGCTATGAGCTAAAGTCGTTCGCCACGGACGCCCTGCGGAACAACGTAACCGCCTATGCCGTTTTCCATGCGACCCATACTGGCCCCGGCGGCCCGGTCGCACCGACCGGTCGCCGGACCAGCACAGATTATGTCTATGTCATGCAGTTCCAAGGTGAGAAGATCGTCCACATGACCAAGATCTGGCATTCCGGCCTTGCGTTGCAGGAACTCGGCTGGGCCTAGTCTTGGCGTCTTTCCCTGCATCGCCTGGTGGGTGGAAGGTGCCTAGTGTTTGGCTTCAAGCACCATGTTGAACGGCGTTTCCGCAGCACGGCGAACGTGGGCAAAACCACCTTCAGAGATCACTTGGCGCAGGCGAGCCTCGCCAGCTTGTGCTCCCAACGCTAAACCGACTTCCTGAGCTCTGGAAGCGGGGGTGCACACAAAGGTCGAGGCCGAGTAGAACACACGCCCCACGGGATTCAAATTCTGTTCCAATCGATCGTTGGCCATCGGCTCAACGATCATCCATACCCCGGTGTCCGCTAACGTTGCGTGCACGTGACGGGCCGCGCCGGCGGGATCACCCATGTCATGCAAGCAGTCGAAAAACGCCACCAAGTCATAGCCCTTACCGGGATAGCTTTTGGCGGGAGCCACTTCGAAAGTCGTACGATCTTCGACGCCCGCGGCGGCCGCCGCCGCTCGGGCCTTTTCGATTGAAGGGGCGTGATAATCGAACCCCCAGAAATGACTTCTGGGGAAGGCTTGCGCCATCAGAATCGTGGATGCGCCGTGGCCGCAACCTACGTCCGCCACTCGTCCACCGGCTTCCAGCTTTTCCTTTACGCCGTCGAGGGCGGGAATCCACTCGGTGAGTAAATGCCGCATGTAGCCCGGCCGGAAAAACCGTTCGGTGCCGCGAAACAGGCACATGTCATGTTCGTGCCAACCTACGCCTTTGCCGGTCCGAAACGCTTCGAGGATTTGCGGCTCGTCCCGCACCATCGCTATCGCTACCTCAATCGCTCCGAGGAAGTAAAAGGGTCCTCCTTCCGTGCCTAACGCCGCCGCCTGTTCCTCGGTCATTGAGAACAGGGCAGCGGCTTCATCGTACTCGATGAAGCCGGAGGCAGCCTGTGCGCAAAGCCATTCGCGAACATATCGTTCCTCCGTGTTCGTTCTTGCCGCGAGCTGGGCGGCGTTCATGGGCACTCCGTCGGCCATCGCTTTGTACAAGCCGAGTTTCTCGCCGATTATCATTGGGCCGATGCTCATCATCGCGCCTAAATCTCCGACCAGTTTGCCCATGAATGCCATGAGCTTGTCCGGGTTAATCGCCATAGCAGGCCTCCAATGGACCGGATCATATCACGCCACCGCCTGCTTAGCTCCCCGTGGCTCGCGGCATTAGGTTCTCACATTTGGCCTTCGGCATCCTCTCGCTTGGATCCCTTAAGAAGAGTGTGGCGGGCGAGGTCTTTGGCTTCGACCAACCTCACGGCCCGGCAGTCAGGGCCAGCGTTCGTAGCGGTGCCCGTGCCGCCCGTCGCGCCACATTCTGCCCGATTAGCGAAAATTAACCGCCCATCCCTTGTCAGCTTCTGTTGATGAGCAGATACTATTTGCAAGCCAAACGCCGGAGCCGCCTACGCCCGAGCCTTAGGTGACGGGAGTTGTTTTATGATCGCCATTCGCCTATCGATTTTAACCCTCTTCGCCATCGTAGTGTTCGCCGTGCGTCTGGGCGCGCAGGGCTTGACCGGTCAGATCGCGGGAACGATTGCCGACCCAAGCGCGGCGGCGGTGCCAAATGCAACCATCGAACTCCGGAACACCGCCACATCCCAAGTCCGGCAAGCCACGAGCGATCCTTCCGGCGGCTTCCTCGTCGCTGAGCTTCGCCCGGGGACTTACGACCTTCGCATTGTGGCTAAAGGCTTCTCCGCATTCGTGCAGACCGGCCTCGTGCTGACCGCCACCGAGCGGCTCGTTCTCCGGACCATCTCGCTCCAGATCGGAGAGGTGGTGCAGACGACCACCGTGCAAGCCGAAGCGGTTCGGTTGCAACTGCAGAGCGGGGAGCGGTCCGGGCTGATCACAGCCAAACAGCTTCAGGAGGTGCCGCTCAAGAGCCGCGATTACGCCGGCATGCTCCGCCTGCTGCCGGGGGTGAACGATAGCGCGGACCGCGAGGCGCCGCGGAGCTTTGGCTTCCGCTTCGTCTCGGCCAATGGCGGGCGCAGTACGTCGATCAGCGCCTCACTCGACGGCGTTACTCAGATGGATACCGGCAACCAGTTCTGGCCCCTCTTCACTCCTCCGGTCGAAGCGATTGCCGAAGTCAAAGTGCTGCTGACCAACTACCAGGCCGAGTATGGCCGCTCCACCACCGGCATCCACGTCGTGACGAAGGGTGGAACCCGGGACTTTCATGGCGGTGCCTACTATTTCAACCGCAATGAGGCGCTCAACGCGAACGAATTCTTCAATAACCAGCTGGGCGTGCGGCGCCAGCGCTATCGCTACGACAACCCCGGTTACTTTATTGGTGGTCCGGTGTTGATCCCCGGCTTGCTGACCAGACGCGACAAGCTGTTCTTTTTCTGGTCGCAGGAGTTTTTTCCCCGGAAGACGCCCGTCGGCGCCCGGCGCCTGACGTTTCCGACCGCACTCGAACGCCAAGGGAACTTCTCGCAATCTTTCGATACCAACGGGACGGTGATTCCCATTCTCGACCCGCTCAACAATCGTCAGCCCCTCCCTGGCAATATCGTCCCTCTGAGCCGTATCGATAAGCGGGGGCAGGCCCTACTGAACTTTTTCCCGCTCCCGAACACTCAGGATCCGCAGCGGCTGCTCAACTATGTCTTTGACAATTCGGTTGACAACGTTTACCGGATGGAGGTGCTCCGCGTTGACTACAACATCAGCTCGAAGGCCAACTTCTACGCCCGCGGCCTGAACAACAATATGTCGCAGTCCGGCGATGCCTGTTGTCTTTCCGGCATCAACTTTCTGCACATGCCCCTCGAATACCGCTTTCCCGGCAAGGGATTGGTCGCCTCCCTCATCTATACGTTCAGCCCGACGCTCGTCAATGAGTTCAGCGCGGGTGCCAGCCGCGCGGTGCAAAACCTCAACATTCCCCAGGATTCGCTGGACCGCAACAACCGGGATAAGCTCGGCCTTGGGTTGCCGCAATTCTTTCCGCAGGCCAATCCGCTGGGCCTGATCCCGAACGTGAGCTTTGGCGGGGTGCCCAACGCGGGCAACATCAGCTTTGAAAACCGCTTCCCTTTCTTTGGCACCAACACGTCCTGGAACATCACCGACAACCTGTCGAAGATCCAAGGCAAGCACCAATTCAAGTTCGGTTTCTATCTGGAGAAAGTGGCACGGAACGCGGCCCGGGGCAGCTCCTTCAATGGGACCTACGATTTCGGCCGTAACCAGCTCAACCCGTTAGATTCGAACTATGCGTATTCCAACGCTCTGATGGGCTTCGTCAATAGCTACACCGAGTCTGACCGTCACCCCACCGCAAATGGGCGTTACAACAATTTCGAGTGGTACGCGCAGGATACCTGGCGGGTACACAAACGGCTGACGCTTGAGCTAGGGGCGCGCTTCTACAGCATCGTGCCCACCTACACCGACGGCAACAAACTCGCCGCCTTCTTCGTGGAGGACTTCGAGAATTCGAAGGCCCCGCAGTTGATCGCGCCTTACCGCGCCACCGCCACGAGCCCGAGATTAGGGCGTAATCCTGTCACCGGTGAGATCGTTCCGGAGGTCAAGATCGGCACCTTCGCCCCCGGCTCCGGGAACATCATCAATGGAATGCGCGTTTACGACGGAACGGTTCTGACTTCGCCAGGCATCAAGGTGGCGCCGCGTTTCGGCTTCGCCTGGGACGTCTTCGGCAAGGGAAAGACCGCCGTGCGCGGCGGCTTCGGCATGTTCTTCAACCGTTATTCCGACGACTTTGTTTTGGGTTGGACCGAACAGCGGCCGCTCGTCAATACCTCCACCGCCAACTACACTACCATTCAGAGTCTTCTCAGTACTCCCCTTAGCGACAGCCCGGCGGGGGTCTCCGGCCAGGAGAACTCCAAGAATGTACCATCGACTTACAATTGGAGCTTCGGAATTCAGCAGGACATCGGATTCGGAACGGTTTTCGATATCGCCTATGTGGGTTCCGTGGCCCGCCACCTTCTGCATACCCGGAACTTGAATGCGACGCCCTACGGCACCAATTTCCTTCCGTCTTCCGCGGATACCACCTCTCCCGGCAGGCCCTTGCCCGTCAATTTCCTGCGGCCTTACCGCGGTTATGGAGACATCAGCTACCGTGAGTTGGCTGGCACCTCCAACTATCACTCCCTTCAGACGCAGGCTAACCGCCGGTTCACGAAGAATCTAATTTACGGCGCCACCTGGACGTGGTCTAAAACGATGAACTTCTCCGACGAGGACTTCGGCTCCGTGAATCCCATCCTGAACTATCGCCGGTGGAATTACGGCAAGGGCGGTTTCGACCGCACCCACAACGTAACGTTTAACTATCTTTACGACCTGCCGAAGTTCAGCAACCGTTGGAACAACGGCTTTAGCCGCACCGTGTTGGACGGATGGCAGATGGCCGGGGTCGCCTTGTTCCTGAGCGGTGCTCCCACGGGCATCGGCTTCAGTTTCGTGCAAGCGATCGACCTCACGGGCGGTGCCGGCATCGACGGACGGGTGAACTTGACCGGCAACCCGAATCTCCCCTTCGGGAAGCGCACCGCCACGCAATTCTTCGATACGAGCGTGGTCCAACAGCCCAGCACGGCCAACTTCGGAATCGGCAACGCCTCTAAAGACGCCATTCGCGGTCCTGGACTCAACAACTGGGATTTTTCTTTGTACAAGAACTTCTCCTGGGGCCCCACCGAGTCCCGCAAGGTCCAGTTCCGCTTCGAGACCTATAACGCGTTCAACCACTCCCAATTCAACGGCATCGATACGGGAAGCCGCTGGGATGCCCAAGGCCGTCAGGTGAACCAGCGTTTTGGCCAAGTGATCTCCGCCGCGGCGGCGCGCCGCATCCAACTCGGGCTGAAATTCTCTTTTTGATGGCCCAGGGTACCCATTCCATGAACAAACTTCTCCGCCGCGACCTCCTCAAAACCGTGGCGTTTCCTTTCGTTGGCGCCTCTACGGTGCGCGGGGCTAATGACCGGGTCAATATCGGTTTTATCGGGGTCGGCAGACGGGCCCGCTGGCTGCTTCGTCGCGAGGATTTCGGAATGGGGAGGGTCGTCGCCATGGCTGATCTCAATCCTGACAGCTTGGCGGAATCGTCCCGGTATCAGCCGAATGAACAAACCTGGCGGCCCTACCATGACTACCGCCGGATGCTGGAAAGCGAGAAGTTGGACGCTGTTTTCATCGAAACGACAACGCATGCCCGTGCCTTGATTGCCATGCAGGCCATGCAGGCTGGGCTGGACGTGTACGCCGAAAAGCCGATGAGCCTGACCGTGGCGGAGGGCCAGATTCTATCGAGGGCGGCCCGTTACTACCGCCGCGTCTTTCAGGTCGGGACGCAGCAGCGCTCGATTCCGATGAACCTGTTTGCCAGCCGTCTGGTGGAGACCGGTAAGATCGGCAGCATCCGCAAAGTGATCGTTTGCAACTTCCTCGCGCCTCTTCGCTGGACGCCCAAACCAGAGCAGCCCAAACCGCCGGGCCTGGACTGGGAGCAGTGGTGCAATCAGACGGAGCTTCGTCCTTACCATTCCGGTTTACATCTGGGTTGGCACAATTACCGGGACTTCGACGGTGGTGGCCAATCCTGGGGGGTGACGGGCTGGGGGACGCACTCGCTCGATCAGGTGCAGGCCGCGCTGGGTGCTTCCCTTACGGGTCCGGTCCAGCTGCATCTCGGGGACCGGAGTGAGGTCCGACTGGTTTATGCCAGTGGTGCCGAGGTCTCGCTCGAGCAGGCTAAGATTGATGATCACCAGCAACTGGGTGCCATTTTCCAGGGGACCAACGGCGAGATCCAGATCCTGCGGGGAGACTTCAAGACCAACCGTCCGGAACTCCGCCAAGGGGCCCCTGATCCAACCAAAGAGGGTCCGGGAGAGAGCACGCCGCACGTCCAAAATTTCGTCGACTGCGTCCGCTCGCGTCAGTTACCGAACGCCGATGTCGAGATCGGCCACCGCTCGACGGTAGTTTGTCACTTAGTGAACATTTGCCGTGAGGTCGGCCGCCCGTCTCTCAACTGGGACCCGAAGGTCGAGCGGTTCCACGGCCCCGGTGCCGAGGAGGCCAACGCTAAACTCAGCCGCGTTCGCCGCAAGGGATACGAACTCCCGAACATCGGCTAGCGGCTTCCGGGCATCTTGGATGGGGTGATTCATGGCTTTATCCTTATACGGGTCATTTTTCCAGCTGCCCCAGCCCGGAGAGTTCTGAAGAACCTCGGGCACGGCAGGATGGGCGACTCGCGGGGACGGTGAAGCTGGAACAGAATTGTCTGGGTGGCAAGGTCAAGACAAGGCCCAGACCGCGGGTACACGGTCTGGGCCTTGCTCCGTTAAAACGTCAACCGCAGCGCAAACTGCACCTGACGCGGGATTCCAGCCAAGGCTGTGATAATGCCCGCGTTCGGACTCCCGACGCCCGAATTCGGCAGGTCAAACTGCGCATGGTTGAAGATGTTGCACATCTCACTGCGGAACTGCAGCTTGATCCGCTCGGTGATCTGGAAGTTCTTAAATAACGAGAAATCCATATTCGTCCGACCGGGTCCGCGCAGTACGTTCCTACCGCCGTTGCCAAACGTGAACACCGTCGGGGTACCCCAGGCGGCCGTGCCCGGCGCGGTGCCCAGCGACGTGTCGAACCAACGCGCGATCGTCGGGTTGTCGATCTCTCCGCTCTTGTACCGGTCCGGGCGGCTGCCGCCCGCATTCGATACCGAATTCGCCAACACAGGTGTAAACGGCAGCCCCGTCTGCTTTTGGAAGATCATGTTGCTGTCCCATCCG
>JBKJLJ010000856.1:0-5873 GCA_046597015.1 Bryobacteraceae bacterium | reverse complement strand
CAATCGTACGGTAATGGGAGGACGCCATTTTGGTTGCGGCTATGCCGCGCTAGGCGCTTTAGGATCCCCATGTTTTCCGACGGTTCTACTCGCACACGAGCCGCGAGCCGATCATTTTTGATTCGCCTGCTTGGTGATCAGGACAACGAGCAGAACGATGGCCAGCACTGCCACCACCGTCCAAATCCACATCCCTCCGCCCGTATCCATCCAGCCGCCCCCGCTCATCCCTCCCCCCCCGCTCATCCCTCCGCCGCCGTGCTGGGCAAGCGCAACGCGCGGCGCGAGCGTTGTCGTGAGCGGGATCGTGGCTCTGCAAGTTCCCAAATTCGTAAGTAATCGCATAACGTCCTTTCTAGAGTTTCTTCCGCACACAATTGATCAAAAGTTTCCCAACCAACCACCGCCAAAACCGGCGCGCCGCAAGCCACGGGCGATGCAGGGGCAATCGCGCATCAATCTCCAGACAAAACCGGTCCGATAGTTTTCGATCATCAACACAATCGGCCCTTGATTCAGCCCGAAGTGCCACGGCGAAACCCACCAGCCATATGGATTGCCGGGCGCTCCGGGGTGGGTCGGGTTAAAGGAGGCTTTGAAACCGTAGGAGTTGAACTGAGTTAACTTGGCTTGATGAATGCAATGATCCAGGGCGAACAGCACGATCTCCGGAGCGAACGGGAGGGATGCCACCACCGCCCATGGCGCAAGAGTGCCATCGTCAGGGCCATAAGGCACTCCTCGGCCCAAATAGCCGTAAAACTGCCGCTCAACGCCATCTAGGGTAACGGTGGCGGGACCGGGTCCCTCACTAGCCGTGATCCCCCAGCAGCACGCGGCGTAGCCTTTGAATTTGTGGGGGTTGTCGATCGCGTACTGCTGTTGCCCATGCGTCGCGCGGCAGCTGTTTTCAAAATAGTCGATGCCTCATTCGCGCATGAACGTGTCCTGAATGCCACGAAAGTCGATCCAGGCATGCGACAGCTGATGGGTAAACAACGATCCGGAGTAGAGAAACTCATATCCGTAACATTTTTCCCACCTGAAAGTTAAACTCCAAGCTGCGTAGCTGCTGTCAGGCAGCGGATGGGTGGGCGATCCCAGCTCCAAAACGTACAGCAGTAGCGCCTCGTCGTAACCTTCCCAGCGGTATTTCAGAAAGCCACTTTCGGGCTTCCATCCATGTGTAACGGTCGCGCCGTGGTTTTGTGCCCACTGCCAGTTAGCGCGCCGGTAAACTGCGTCGGCGAGGGTGCGGATTTCAAGCTCTTCGGCAGTCTCCGCATCAAAACACACGGCAGTCGTCAGCGCGCCCGCCAGCAGAAAAGCGCTATCGACCGTCGATAGTTCGCATTGCCAGGCGCGCTGGCCAGTCTGCATATCGAGAAAGTGGTAGTAAAAACCCTGGTAGCCGGTGGCGTCAGGTTCTGGCCCGTGCGGGCTGTTCCAGAAAAACCGCAACGTTGTCAGTGTCCGTGTCACGGCATCGAAACGGGTCATGAATCCGCGCTCGACAGCGACCGGATAGGCCGCCAACGCGAAACCGGTGGCGGCAATACTGGCGGGCCAATTGGCCTCGGTCTTATCGATCACCAAACCGTTAGCGGGATTCGTCTCAAACAAAAAGTAGTCGAATGTTTCGCGCTGAAGCTTTTCCAAATCGGCCTCGTCGTTGAATGGCTTGCTGCTCATGGTCCCACTTGGTTCCCTCCTCGACGGTAAACTGACTCCTCGAATTCACGAGAGAGTTTGCTGCTTTCTCGACAATTCCTACAGGTGATGGGCACTCACCGTGCCGCAGCAACTTCCCGCGCTATCAACCACCGGTAAACTTGTTGCCCGGTGCTCATGGAGTTTCCGCCGCGCATTCGCTACCGGCTCATCCGATTGGCAGCACGCAGAAATCGGCTTCATGATCTCTGCCACACCGACGTCAGAAGCCTTCCGGTCGTCCGCCGTGACGCTGCAACACAAATCCCGCTCAGTTACGAAGCCTATGAGTTTTCGGGTTTTTGTATCCTCCAGCACCGGCGCGCAGCCGCATCCGGAAGCGCGTATGGCTTTCGCCGCATGGGCCGCCGAGTCCTTCAGAGTGCAGCACGAAGACTCCTCGATTGGTTTCATCACATCACTACAGCAGCTCATCTTCTTCTCCTTTTTATCCGTCTTTCCGCCTTCGTTTTCCCATCTGTCGGCCGGGATCCTATCAATCGCCGTATTGCCAAGCTTGCGGTTTTCCATTACAAACCGAAGGCCGCCGTAGCCTTCGGTTCCGGCTTCACCCCAGCAGCAGTAGAAAGAAACTTTTGCCGGCAGTGATCACTGCAAAAGTAGGACGTTTGACCGTCGCGCTCAGCTTGGAGAGCCGTGGCTTGATCAACTTTCATGCCGCAGATGGGGTCTTTTACGTTCGTTATGTTTTGGGTCATGTCGTTGGTTCCTTTTCCGGTCGTTTTTGTCCGCCGCGTTCATGGCGCGGCTTTGCGGTCCTGGCCATCGCGTGCTGGGGTTGAGGCTTCAGCGGCGGTTGGGCGGCGCTCAAAATCGCTACCGTGACCAAACGTGCGGGCTCCCGATCTCCCTGGGCTCGCCTGCTAGGGATCCTACCTATCTAAAAAGTGGTAGCTCCAACATGATGGAGCATGCCGAGCACCGTTCCGCCGAATGTCCGTACAACCGCACGGCGGGGCGGATCAAAGGGACCGATACGTTCGGGAAGCGTGGCAACTGACCCCTTGGGGTCACCTTGACCGGATGCGGTCAGTGGGTTTGGGCGGTGCCGATATGATAACCCCTTCGACGGTCCGCTTTTGCTGATCTCGTCCAGGAACTGCCTCGGCGCCAGGAGGAAGGAGATCCAAGAGAGCCTTGACGTTGCAACTGGTCACCCGATTGCATACTCTAACGTCAGCAGGGTATGAGATTACTCAAGCCCGTGCAAGGAAACAATATGAACATTCGAAAGCTTACAAGCACCGCGGCTGTAGTCGGCCTGTTCTTCGTCGCATCCACAGTTTCGGTGGCCGCCGCAGAGCATCAAGGGGAGTTGAAGAGTTCGGAAGTGAAGGCGCTGGTGATGAACGCGAAAACACCGGCTGACCACTTGAAACTGGCTCGGCACTATACTGCAATGGCTGATAAACATGAAATCGAAGCCAAAGAACACGAGGCGCTGGCTATGCAGTACACTAATCATCCGTCCGGCCATGAAATGAAGCACCCGATGGGCGGGGGAACTGCTGCTCACTGCAAAAGCTACGCGGAGCATTGCCGCAAAGCAGCGGCAGAGATGCGCGCATTGGCTGCCGCCCATACAAATATGGCCAAGAACCCCAAGTAGACTGCGATGCAGATTGTGAATTGAGGAAACGGCTGACATGCGGGCCCTTCTCCTGCTAAGGCGCAACGGAGCGTGCCAATAACCTTGAGACCCAAGATCGGCGAACTTACCGAGTTTTTCGTCTGAGGATTGCGGTTCGTTGAACCGGACTTGGGTTGGCCGTTCGAGGGTTTTGGGGGGCGCTCTGGACGAAGCGCTCCGGATAATCGAGGGGCTTGGTCGAGCACGGTATGGGGGGGGTCGCGAACCATTTCAGCCGTACGATAAGGCACCATCTGGGGCGTCACCAGAGTGCCGATGCAGGGGAAAAACCTATGGCAAAACTGTCGGCTCTGCTGGAGGCACCCGAACCGATCCGGGAACTTCATCGTTCTAAACGGACTCTCCGAAGACGGATTGTCCTTGGAGATGTAAGGCTGACTGTGGGTGTTGGTTTCGACTCAGGTCTGCGAGCCGCAATTCTACCGGCTTGGGAGGCATCGCCGCGACGCGGTTGGCATGGGGGCCGAGTTGGCCAGGCCGGATCTTCTGCTTCTTTCAGGTGCTGGAGATGAGCCGCGCGGCTAGTTCCGCACTCGCGCGGTGCCACCATCCAGCCGGCAACGTAACGGCTGAAGACGTCGAGTACGACGTAGACTTGATCGAGTAAAGTGGCTTCGTTTGCGGCCGGCGAAACGTCTTGGAAGCGGGGTGGGTGGAGGCGCTCTCACTTGGGTGGCGGCTACGAGTGGAGATGATGAGATCGGCTGCGGCGATTGTCCGAACAAGGCCTGCTGACGATCGTAAGAGGTGTGGGGCACATCGAGAAAATCGCAGGCGGCAACAATGATTTCAGCTTTGCGCGGCTCTTCGGGGAGGCGTTGCGTTCGCGGTGCCAACCGGTCAGGAGCGATGAGCAGAGACCTTCGCGACGGAGGAGTTCACCGCCGGCGCCGACCCCTTTGGACTGATCGGCTTCGCTAAGAATTTGGAGCTTCTACTCGGCGGCAGAGCGGCGCGGCGAATTTGTCTCGTCCGGCTAAACTCGTACGGGAAAAGACTGCTTGCGTTTTACCCTCGTATCGAATAGACTTTCTCCACATCTTCCCTCCAGATGTGTGCCACGGATCTTAAAACGTTAGGGTTATCGAATCGTACTCGACTGGGACAGTCTGCGGCAGGGATGTTCAAATTCACGCTTCCGAGGTAGACCGATGACTCAACGTAGGAATGTGGCGATTTCTCTCGCCGCCATATTGGGACTGTTCTGCGCTTCGCCACATTTGCTGGCACAGAGCGGAGCCGGCACAATTCAAGGAACGGTTCAGGACGCTACGTCCGCCGCTATCCCCGAAGCCAAAGTTCAGGCGCTGAATATCGCCACCGGCGTTAGCGTCGATACTCCCTCGAACTCTTCCGGCTTCTACGCCATCAAGGGCCTAACCGCTGGTACCTATCGAGTCACGGTCTCCGCCGCCGGAATGAAGAAGTCCGAAAGTACAATTACCGTGCAGAACGGCCAGGTGTTGGTCTTCAATCTGCAACTATCGGTGGGCGAAGTTACGGAAAAGGTTACGGTGAGCGGCGAAACGATTCAGTTGGCAACCTATGACAGCGGAACCGTGAATACGCAACTCGACGCCGCTCGCATCGCTCAACTTCCGCAGAACGGCCGGAACGTGCTTGGACTGGCACAAAACACCGTTCCTGGCCTGGAAGCCGGCGGCACCCGTGCCAATGGGCTGATGGGCGAAGCGATGGAATATTCGTTGGACGGCGCCCCGATGACCAATCGCAATTTCGGAAGCCCCGCGAATACGGCGCAAGCGATCTTGCCGGATCCGGACTCGGTGCAGGAAGTTCGCTTCGAGACGCTGAACTCCAGCGCTCAGTTCGCTACCCCGGCGACTGTCATCCTGACGACGAAGTCGGGGACGAATCAGGTCCACGGTTCGCTGTTTGAAACGGCGCGCAACAACTTCTTCGGGATCGCGAGAGCGCGGCAAGACCCCGCAAACCTGATCGCCCCGAAGCTGATCCGCAATGAATTCGGCGGATCGGTCGGCGGCCCCATTAACATCCCGAAACTGTACGACGGCAGGAATCGGACGTTCTTCTTTGTCGCCTATGAGCGCTTCTCGCTCCGGCGAGCTAGCCAGCAGTTGATGTTTGTGCCCACGATGGCCATGCGGGGCGGCGACTTTAGCGGATTGATCAACGGCGCCAACGTCCTGCAGCAACTGTACGACCCGAATACGACTCAGGGCGCGGCCATGCAGTACTCTCGCCTGCCGTTCTCCAACAACCAGATTCCGCTGTCGCGCATTAGCCCGTTGGCGAAAACGCTCCTCGCCGCTACGCCCACCCCCACATCGGCAGACAATCCGATGGTCAACTTCAATCTGACCGGCCAGAACCCGACGACGCAGACCGTGCCGAACTATACCGTTCGTCTCGACCACGTCTTCAATGATAAGAATCGCGTCTATTTCCGTTTTACGGATATCCGGCAGCAGCAGCAGGCGCTGCGTAACTATCCGGTCGCCTCTCCGGC